>CAYYZI010000065.1:0-9191 GCA_964475675.1 uncultured Geminicoccaceae bacterium | reverse complement strand
GTCTCGGCAAGCGGGTGCAGGATCTCACCGTCTATGTGCTGGAGAAGCCGCGCCACAACCGCCTCGTGGCCGAGATCCACGAGGCCGGTGCGCGGGTCGCCCTCTATCCGGCGGGCGATGTGGCCGGCGCCATCATGGCCGCCCTGCCGGGCTCGGGAATCGATGCGCTGATGGGCACCGGCGGCACCCCCGAAGGGATCATCGCCGCCTGCGCCGTGCGGGCCCTGGGCGGCACCTTCCTGGGCCGGCTCGATCCGCAGCTCGCCACCGAGAAGCGGCGGGTGCAGGAAGCCGGTCTGGACACCGGGAGATGGTACCGGATCGAGGAACTGGTGGCCAGCGACGCCGCCCTGTTCTGCGCCACCGGCATCACCACCGGGCTTCTGTTCGAGGGGGTGACCCGCCAGGATGGCCAGTACCGCACCCAGACCCTGATGATCTCGGGAGTGACCGGCGAACGCCAGTTGCTCACCACATACCTGCCTGTCAGCGACTGACCCCGGGGAGGAGTCCTCAGATGCCCGAACGGCGTGTCGACCATCCCATCATTCTCGGCATCGTCGGCGATTCCGCCGCCGGCAAGACGACCCTGACCTCGGGCATCGCCTCGATCCTGGGCCGGCACCGGGTGGCGACCATCTGCACCGACGACTATCACCGCTTCGATCGCCGCGAGCGGGCGCTGCGCAACATCACCGCCCTCGATCCCGAGTGCAACTACATCGACATCATGGAGCAGCATCTGCGGCTGCTGCGCGAGGGCCAGCCGATCCTCGAGCCGGTATACGACCACAATACCGGAACCCTGGTGCGGCCCGAATATGTCGAGCCCCGGCCCTACATCATCGTCGAGGGTCTCCTCGGCTATCACAGCCGGGCCATGCGCCAGTGCTACGACGTCAAGATCTATCTGGAGCCCGAGGAGGAGCTGCGCATACGCTGGAAGATCAAGCGCGACACCACCAAGCGCGGCTACACGCGGGAGCATGTGCTGGAGCAGATCCGCGGCCGGGAGGCCGATGTCGAGGCCTATATCCGCCCCCAGCGGACCTTCGCCGACATCGTCATCTCCTTCTATCCGCCGGAGAACGATCCCGAGGAAAGCGGCGCCCATCTCAACGTCCGCCACGTGCTGCGGCCGACCCTGCCGCATCCCGACCTGTCGCCGATCCTCGACGGCAATCCCAAGAGCGGCATCCATCTCGAGCTGGCCCGCGACATCGACGGCAAACCGGTGGACGTGCTGGAGATCTCGGGCGACATTCCGGAGGCCCGCGCGCGCCGGGTCGAGGATCTGCTGTGGTCGCTCATTCCCGAAGCCAGCTATCTTCGCGGCAATGTCGGCACCTACGAGGGCGGTGGCCGCAACATCAGTCATCCCCTCGCCCTCACCCAGCTGCTGATCGCCTACCACATGATCAAGGCGGCGCAGGGCGTACACGCGATCTGAACCGTCTTCGGAGTGACAGGCATGACAGCCATTGCAGGGGAGGTCGGCGGCGAGGTGGCTCATCGCGATCTCGCCAATGCCATCCGCTTTCTCGCCATCGACGCGGTCGAGGCCGCCAGATCGGGCCATCCGGGAATGCCCATGGGCATGGCCGATGTGGCCACCGTACTCTGGACCCGGCACCTCAAGTTCCTCGCCGCCGAACCGGAATGGCCCGATCGCGACCGCTTCGTCCTGTCGGCCGGCCACGGCTCGATGCTGCTCTATGCGCTGCTGCATCTGACCGGCTTCGCCGACATGACCCTGGAGGAGATCGAGCGCTTCCGCCAGCTCGGCTCGCGCACCGCCGGCCATCCCGAATACGGACATGCCGGGGGCATCGAGACCACCACCGGCCCCCTCGGCCAAGGGCTCGGCAATGCCGTCGGCATGGCCCTGGCCGAGGCCCATCTGCGGGCCGAATTCGGTGCCGATCTGGTCGATCACCGCACCTGGGTGATCGCCTCCGATGGCGATCTCATGGAGGGGATCAGCCACGAGGCCTGCTCGCTGGCCGGCCATCTGCGGCTCGATCGCCTGGTGGTGCTGTTCGACGACAACCGGATCTCGATCGACGGCAGCCTCGATCTGGCCTGCTCCGATGACGTGCTGAAGCGCTTCGAGGCCTATGGCTGGAACACCGGCCGCATCGACGGCCACGACCCGCAGGCCATCGACCGCGCGCTGGCCGATGCCGAGCGCTCCGACCGTCCGGTGCTGATCGCCTGTCGCACGGTGATCGGCTATGGCGCACCCCACAAGCAGGGCACCGCCGCCACCCATGGCGCCCCGCTCGGCGCCGAGGAGGTGCAGGCCGCCCGCGAGAATCTCGGATGGCCCTGGCCGCCCTTCGAAGTTCCCGAGCCCGTCCGCGCCGTCTGGCGCGCCGCCGGCAGCCGCTGCCGCGAGGTGTTCCTCGACTGGCGCCGGCGTTTCGAGGCCCGGGAAGCGGAACAGCGGGCCGAATTCGAGCGCCGTCTCAAGGGCCGGCTGCCGGCGGCACTGCGCGAGGCGGTGGCCGCCCACAAGCGGCGGCTGGTGGAGGAGAAGCCGGGCTGGGCGACCCGCAAGGCCAGCCAGGAGGTGCTGGAGGTGATCACCCCGGTGGTCCCCGAGATGATCGGCGGCTCGGCTGATCTGACCGGATCCAACAACACCCGGACCCGGGTCACCGAGCCCATCGGCCCCGGCGCCCATGGCGGCCGCTACGTCCATTACGGGGTGCGCGAGCATGCCATGATGGCGGTCATGAACGGCATGGCCCTGCACAGAGGCGTCCTTCCCTATGGCGGCACCTTCCTGGTGTTCACCGATTACTGCCGGCCCTCCATCCGCATGGCAGCCCTCATGCATCAGCGGGTGATCCTGGTGGGCACCCATGATTCCATCGGCCTCGGCGAGGACGGCCCGACCCACCAGCCGGTCGAGCATCTGGCGGCGCTCCGGGCGATGCCCAATCTCTGGGTGTTCCGTCCGGCGGATGCGGTGGAGACCGCGGAATGCTGGGAGGTGGCGCTGGAGCGGGCCGACGGCCCCTCGGTGCTGGCGCTGACCCGTCAGGGGGTGCCGGCGGTGCGTCTCGAACATGAAGAGGAAAACCTCTGCGCCTTCGGCGGCTATGTGCTGGCCGAGGCGGAAGGGTCGCGCGACGTGACCATTCTGGCCACCGGCTCGGAGGTCCAGATCGCCCTCGAGGCCCGCGAGCGGCTGGCAGCGGAAAACATCCACGCCGCGGTCGTTTCGCTGCCCTGCTTCGAACTCTTCGCCCGCCAGGATCCGACCTGGAAGAGCCGAGTGCTGGGCAGCGCCCCGCGGGTCGCCGTCGAGGCCGCGGTGCCCTTCGGCTGGACCCGCTTCGTTGCCAGCGAGGAGGACGTGATCGGCATGCGTTCCTTCGGTGCGAGCGCCCCCTACAAGGAGCTCTACGCCCATTTCGGCATCACCGCCGAGGCGGTGGCGGCGCGGGCGCGCCTGCTCGTCGCCGGCCGCGGGGAGGGCTGAGCCATGCCGCGTTTTCGCACCCTCGACGATCTCGATCCCCGCGGCAGGCGGGTGCTGGTCCGGGTCGATTTCAACGTTCCCATGCAGGATGGCGAGGTGACCGATGCCACCCGCATCGAGCGGGCGGCCACCACCCTGCGCGAGCTTCTGGAAAAGGGCGGGCGGGTGATCGCCATCTCCCATTTCGGCCGGCCCAAGGGGCGGCGCGAGCCCTCGATGTCGCTGGCCCCCATCGCCCCGGTGCTGGCCCGCGTGCTCGGCACGGATGTGGCCTTCGCCGAGGACTGCATCGGCGAGCCGGCGGAGCGGGTGGTTTCGACCCTGGGCGACGGCCGGATCGCGCTTTTGGAGAATCTGCGCTTCCATCCCGGCGAGGAGAAGAACGATCCGGCCTTCGCCGATGCCCTGGCCGCTCTGGGCGAGGTCTACGTCAACGACGCCTTCTCCTGCTCGCATCGGGCGCATGCCTCGGTGACCGGGCTGCCGGCGCGGCTTCCGGCCTATGCCGGGCGCCTGCTGGAAGCCGAGATCACCGCCCTCGAAAAGGCCCTGGGTGGTGCCAGACGGCCGGCCGCGGCGTTGATCGGCGGCGCCAAGGTATCCACCAAGCTGGCCGTGCTGGAGAACCTCCTGGAGCGCATCGACCTGCTGATCCTGGGTGGCGGCATGGCCAACACCTTTCTCGCAGCCCGGGGCATCGCTGTCGGCCGCTCGCTCTGCGAGCACGACATGCTGGACACCGCCCGCCGCATCATGGCCCGGGCCGAGGAGAGCGGCACCGAGCTGCTGCTGCCGAGCGACGGGGTGGTGGCCACCGAGTTCCGCGAGCATGCCGAGACCCGGATCGTGCCGGTGGAGGCGGTGGCCCCGGAGGAGATGATCCTCGATATCGGTCCCGAAACCGTGCGGCGGATCACCGAGCGCCTCGGCCGCTGCCACACGCTGCTGTGGAACGGTCCCCTGGGTGCCTTCGAGGTGCCGCCCTTCGATCGCGGCACCGTCGAGGTGGCCCGGGCCGCCGCCGAGCTCACCGAGCGCGGTGCGCTGGAGACCGTGGCCGGCGGCGGCGACACGGTGGCCGCCCTCGCCCATGCCGGGGTACTCGAGCGCTTTTCCTACGTCTCCACCGCCGGCGGCGCCTTCCTCGAATGGCTGGAAGGAAAGACGCTGCCGGGTATCGCCGCTCTCGAAGCCGCGGCCGACCGCATGTCGGCCTGAACCAGGGAGGATCACCACCATGGCCCTGATCAGCCTTCGCCAGCTCCTCGATCACGCCGCCGAGCGCGGCTACGGCATGCCCGCCTTCAACATCAACAACATGGAGCAGGTGCTGGCGATCATGCGGGCGGCGGCCAGGACCGAGGCCCCGGTGATCCTCCAGGCCAGCCGCGGCGCCCGCGCCTATGCCGGCGATTTGATGCTGCGGCGCATGGTCGAGGCGGCGGTGGAGATGTACCCCGACATTCCGGTCTGTCTCCATCAGGATCACGGCAACAGCCCGGCCACCTGCCTCTCGGCCATGCAGCTCGGCTTCACGAGCGTGATGATGGACGGCTCCCTCGAGGAGGACGGAAAGACCCCGGCATCCTATGAATACAATCTCGCGGTCACCCGCAGGGTGGCCGAGATGGCGCATTGGATCGGGGTTTCGGTGGAGGGCGAGCTGGGCTGCCTGGGCTCGCTGGAGACCGGCACCGGCGAGGCCGAGGACGGCCAGGGAGCCGAGGGCGTACTCGCGCGCGAGCAGCTCCTGACCGATCCCGACCAGGCTCGCGATTTCGTCGCCGCCACCGGGGTCGATGCGCTGGCCATTGCCATCGGCACCAGCCACGGCGCCTACAAGTTCAGCCGCAAGCCCGGCGGTGACATCCTGGCCATGGATGTGGTCAAGGCGATTCACGAACGGCTGCCCGAAACCCATCTGGTGATGCACGGCTCGAGCTCGGTGCCCCAGGAGCTGCAGGACATCTTCAACGCCCATGGCGGGGAGATGCCGCAGACCTGGGGGGTGCCGGTGGAGGAGATCCTGGAAGGGATCCGCTTCGGCGTGCGCAAGGTCAACATCGACACCGACTGCCGTCTGGCCATGGCCGGCCAGATCCGACGGGTGGCGATGGAAAAGAAGGGCGAGTTCGACCCCCGCAACTTCATGAAGCCGGCGATGGCCGCCCTCGAGGAGCTGTGCGTCCGGCGTTTCGAGCAGTTCGGCGCCGCCGGCCAGGCCTCGCGGATCCGGCCGCTGCCGCTGTCGGCGATGGCCGCCCGCTATGCGCGCGGCGAACTCGATCCGGTGATCGGTCGGCCGGTGGCCGCCTGACCCGCCATCCGCAGAGGAGGAAGAGATGACCAACCAGGGCTACGCGGCTGGCGTCAAGGACTACCAGCTCACCTACTGGGAACCCGATTACGTGCCCCGCGACACCGACCTTCTGGCGGTGTTCAAGGTCGTCCCGCAGCCGGGAGTGCCGCGCGAGGAGGCGGCGGCGGCGGTCTGCGCCGAATCCTCGACCGGCACCTGGACCACGGTGTGGACCGATCTGCTGACCGACCTCGAACACTACAAGGGGCGGGCCTACCGGATCGAGGAGGTGCCCGGCGATCCCGAGGCGTTCTACGCCTACATCGCCTATCCCATCGACCTGTTCGAGGAAGGCTCGGTGGTCAACGTGATCACCTCGCTGGCCGGCAACGTGTTCGGCTTCAAGGCGGTCAAGGGGCTGCGGCTGGAGGATCTGCGCTTTCCCCTCCATTACGTGATGACCTGCGGCGGCCCGCCCCACGGCATCCAGGTGGAGCGCGACAAGCTCAACAAATACGGCCGCCCGCTCCTGGGCTGCACCATCAAGCCCAAGCTCGGCCTTTCCGCCAAGAATTACGGCCGGGCCGTCTATGAAGCGCTGCGCGGCGGGCTCGACTTCACCAAGGACGACGAAAACGTCAACAGCCAGCCCTTCATGCGCTGGCGCCAGCGCTTCGATTTCGTGATGGAGGCGGTCGATCGCGCCGAGGCCGAGACCGGCGAGCGCAAGGGCCACTATCTGAACGTCACCGCCCCCACCTGCGAGGAGATGCTGGAGCGCGCCGAATACGCCAAGGAGCTCGGCTCGCGGATCATCATGCACGACTATCTGACGGCCGGCTTCTCGGCCCATACCAGTCTCGCCAACTGGTGCCGCAGAAACGGCATGCTGCTCCATGTGCATCGGGCCATGCATGCGGTACTCGACCGCAATCCCCGCCACGGCATCCATTTCCGGGTGCTGACCAAGATGCTGCGCCTCTCCGGCGGCGACCATCTCCATTCCGGCACGGTGGTCGGCAAGCTCGAGGGCGACCGCGCCGCCACCCTGGGGTGGATCGCCCTGATGCGCGATCGCTTCGTGCCCGCCGACCGCTCCCGCGGCATCTTCTTCGATCAGGACTGGGGCACCATGCCCGGCCTGTTCCCGGTGGCCTCGGGCGGTATTCATGTCTGGCACATGCCGGCCCTGCTCTCGATCTTCGGCGATGACGCCATCTTCCAGTTCGGCGGCGGCACCCTCGGTCATCCCTGGGGCAACGCCGCCGGTGCCACCGCCAACCGGGTGGCACTCGAGGCCTGCGTGGAGGCGCGCAACCGCGGCCGCGATCTGGAGCGCGAGGGCGGCGACATCCTGCGGGCGGCGGCCCAGCACAGCGCCGAGCTCCGCGAAGCGCTGGATACCTGGAAGGAGATCACCTTCGAATTCGAGACCGTCGACAAGCTCGACCGGGCGGCGGTCGAGTGAACGGCCCGCAGGAGGCGAAAGCCATGACCGACATGCTGGACATCGACCCCCGTCTCGAGGGCGCCGGCGGACGGCGCTACGAGACCTTCTCCTATCTGGCGCCGTTTTCGCCGGAACAGATCCGCGACCAGCTCCGCTACGTGATCGGCCGGGGCTGGACCTGCGCCATCGAATATGTCGAGCCCGGACATGCCGGCAACGACTACTGGTACATGTGGAAGCTGCCGCTGTTCGGGATCACCGACGCGGAGGCGGTGCTCGGCGAACTCGAGGCCTGCCGCGCCGCCCATCCCCATTGCCTGGTGCGGCTGATCGGTTACGACAACATCCGCCAGACCCAGGGCACCGCCTTCGTCGTCTACCGGCCGGAAGAGAGCGGCACGGCGCGGCGCTGACCCGCGGCCTCCGGCCGCCTCCGCTTCCTGCCCGAGCCGCTACCGAGGAGTGCCCGCCATGTCCCGACCGGTGCTGATCGCCCCCTCCATCCTCTCGGCCGATTTCGCCCGCCTCGGCGAGGAGGTGGCGGCGGTGGAGGCGGCGGGTGCCGACTGGATTCATCTCGATGTGATGGACGGGCATTTCGTGCCCAACATCACCTTCGGGCCGGAGATCGTGAAGGCGATCCGGCCGGTGAGCGGCAAATGCTTCGACACCCATCTGATGATCGAGCCGGCCGATCCCTATCTCGAGGCCTTCGCCCGGGCCGGCGCCGATCGTCTCACCGTCCATGTCGAGGCCTGCACCCATCTCGATCGCACGCTCCAGGCGATCGATGCTCTCGGGGTGAAGGCCGGGGTGGCGCTCAACCCCCACACCCCGGAAAGTGCGATCACCTATGTGCTGGACCGGGTCGATCTGGTGCTGGTGATGACCGTCAATCCGGGCTTCGGCGGCCAGCGCTTCATTGCCGCCATGCTGGAGAAGATCCGCCGTATCCGGGCGATGATCGGCGATCGTGCGGTGCACATCCAGGTGGATGGCGGCATCGGCCCCGAGACGGCGCCGCTGGTGATCGAAGCCGGTGCCGATGTGCTGGTGGCGGGCTCCGCCATCTTCGGCCGCCCGCCCTACGACTCCGCCATCACCGCCCTCCGCCCCGCCGCCTGAGCCGGCCTTCCCCGCCTAGCTGTACGGGTCGGCGGCGTCGCGCAGGCCGTCACCCAGGAAATTGAAGGCCAGGACGATGATGATCACCGGCACCACCGGCAGCATCAGCCAGGGATAGAGCGCCACCACATTGACGTTCTGGGCATCGTTGAGGAGCACCCCCCAGCTCGTCATCGGCGCCCGCACCCCGAGGCCGAGAAAGGAAAGGGCGGTCTCACCGAGGATCATCGAGGGAATGGAAAGGGTGGCGGAGGCGATCAGATGGCTGGCGAAGGAGGGGATCAGATGGCGGCCGATGACCCGCGCCGGGCCCGCCCCCATCAGCCGCGCCGCCTGGGCGAAATCCTCCTCGCGCAAGGCCAGGATCTTGGAGCGCACGGCACGGGCCAGACCGGTCCAGTCGATCAGCCCGAGAATGATGGTGATGCCGAAGTAGACCCAGAGCGGATCCCACCAGACCGGCATCGCCGCCGACAGCGACAGCCACAGCGGAATGGTGGGAAAGCTGCGGATCACCTCGATGGTGCGCTGGACGATGGTATCCACCCAGCCGCCGTAGTAGCCCGACAGGCCACCGAGGACGAGGCCGAGCAGAAAGCTCACGGCGATGCCGAAGATGCCGACGGTGAGCGACACCCGCGCCCCGTAGAGGATGCGGGAAAAGAGATCGCGTCCCAGCCGGTCGGTACCCAGCAGAAAGAGCGTGCCGCCCTCGGCCGGACAGACCAGATGCCAGTCCGAGGGCCACAGGTTCCAGAAGCGGTAGGGGTCGCCGCGGCAGAAAAACCGCAGCCGTTCCACCCGCTCGCGGTTCTCGGTGTAGATCC
>CAYYZI010000064.1:0-9261 GCA_964475675.1 uncultured Geminicoccaceae bacterium | reverse complement strand
ATCCCGATGCGCCCGGCGAGGCCCTATGCAATGCGCCATCCTTCCCACTACCGGAAACAGGGAGACTTTCTGCCATGCGCGCCATGTTCCTGCTGTTCGCCGCTCTGTTGTTCGTCCCGCCGGCCCTGGCCGGGCCGCTGCCGGACGAGATCCCGGGCTGGCGCATCCTGCGCACCCCGCACGATTACAGGACCCTGATCCAGCGCGTCGATGCCGCGGTCAAGGAAAGCCCGATCAACGTCGTCACCCGCGCCAGCGCCACCATCGGCGCGAAGAACCTGGGTCTCACCATTCCCGGCAACATGGTGGTCGGCGTCTATGGCCCGAAATTCGCCGTGCGCATGCTGGAAGCAAGCATCGCCGCCGGCATCGAGGCGCCGCTGCGGCTCTATCTCACCGAGAATGCCGACGGCACCGCGACCCTGAGCTACAAGCTGCCGAGCTTCGTCTTTGCACCCTACTTCGCCGATGGCGGCGAGAAGCTGAAGAGCCTGGCGGCCGAACTCGACGGCATCCTGGCGAGCATCGCCGATCGGGCGGCGGCCCCCTGAGCGGGCCCTCGGCGCGGCGCTTGCCGGCAGGCGAAGCCCCGCGATAGAAGCGGTCGCGACCGCACCGACGAAGGGAATGCCGCGGATGGCCGAGCAGGAATGGTACGAGCGCGTCGCGGTCATCAACCTGGCCGGGCCGGAGACCGTGCTCGGCGCCAGCCGCACCTCCCGCGAGGTGGCCGCCGCGGTCGCCGACAGCCTCCAGCGCAGTGTGGTGATGGAGGCGCTCCTCGATCTCGCCGGCGCGCGGCTCGCCGCCTTCCACGAGGCCGAGGCGGCCTGCGTCACCCATTGCACCGCCGCATCATTGGCGATCGCCGCAGCGGCCTGCCTGACCGGGACGGATCTCGCCGCCATCCGCCGTCTGCCGGACACGGGCGGCCTCGCCCGCGACCGGATCCTGATGCTGCGCGCCCAGGATGTCGATTATGGGGGGCTGGTCTCGCAGCCGCTGCGCACCACCGGCGCCGAGCTGATCGCCATCGGCGCGGCCAATCGCTGCAGCGTCGCCGAGCTCGACACTGCGCTCGCCGATCCGCGCCTGGCGGCTGCCCTGTTCGTGGTCTCGCCCAGCATCGACGCCGCCCAGCTCCCCGATCTGCCGGAATTCCTGCATCTCTGCCACCGCCATGGCGTGCCGGCGATCGTCGATGCCGCCCATCACGCCTCGGCGGCACCCTTTCTCGATGCCGGCGCCGATCTGGTGCTGATGAGCGCGCAGAAGGAGCTGGCCGGCCCGACGGCCGGGATCATCGCCGGCCGCGCCGATCTTGTGGTTGCCTGCCGGGCCCAGTTCCAGGGCATCGGCCGTCCCATGAAGCCGACCAAGGAAGCGGTGGCGGGAGTGCTGGCGGCAATCGGATCGTTCGCCGGAGAGAGCGAACGGCGCGAGGCGCGAACCGCGCGGCGCCGGCAACGGGTACTGCGTCTGCTGCGCCGCTTTCCGGGGCTCTTCGTGCTGCCGGCGAGCAGCCCGGAGCGGGTCCGTTTTCTGGTCGATCCCGCCCGCTTCGGTGGCAGTGCGCGGGAGATCGTCGCCGCACTCGCCCGGCATCGGCCACCGGTGCGACTGCGCGACCGGGAGGCGGATCGGGGGATGCTGGAGGTCGATCTCTCGATCGCGTCCGATCGCGACTTCGCCACCGGCCTCGCCGCTTTGCGCGAGGCCCTCGCCGCCCGTGCCGGCGGAGGTGGCTAGCGCAGGGTCTCGAACAGCCGCATCAGCAGGCTGGCGCGGGGTACCAGCGAAGAGACCAGCAGATGCTCCTCCATGGTGTGGGCGCCGGCACCGTCGACTCCGAGTCCGTCGAGGACCGGCAGCCGATCGGCCAGGAAATTGCCGTCGCTGCCCCCACCGGAGGCGGCGTCCTCGAGTTCGAAACCGAGTTCGCGGGCCAGCGCCTGCGCATGGGCGAACAGCGCGGCGGTGGCTTCCGTCTTTTCGTAGGGCGGGCGGTCGAGACCGCCTTCGACGGCAATCGTGACATCGGGATCGACCGGAATCCGTTCGAGAAAGCGCGGCACCAGCCGCTCCGCGTCCTCGATCCGCGGTACCCGCAGATCGATCAACGCCTCGGCATGTTCGGGCACCACATTCACCGCCGTGCCGCCGGCGACGATGCCGACATTGACGGTGATGCCGCGGGCATAGTCGGTGAACGCCTCGAGGGCGAGGATCTGGTGGGCCAGCTCGCGCACCGCACTGCGGCCGTCCCAGTGGCGGGCACCCGAATGCGAGGGGCGACCATGAAGACGCATGACGAAGCGGGCGACCCCCTTGCGCGCGGTCACGCATTTGCCGCCGTCGCGGGCCGGCTCGGTCACCAGCACGTATTTCGCCCTGCGGCCGGCCTCGCGGATGAGATCCCGCGAGGTGGGACTGCCCACCTCCTCGTCCCCGGTGAAGATCCAGCGCAGCGGCAGGGGCGTCGTACGCTCGTGCAGCACGAGATTGCGAAAGGCGGCGAACCCCAGAAAGGCGCCGCCCTTCATATCGTAGATGCCCGGGCCGTAGGCGCGGTCGCCCTCGACCCGGAAGGGCAGCCCGCCGGCCAGCGTACCCACGGGGTGCACGGTATCCAGATGGCTGAGGATCAGGATGCCGGGTTCCTCGCCGCCCCAGGGAGAAGCGATTTCGAGATGGTCGGCATAGCCGTCGCGACCGGCGATGCGCCGCGTATGGGCACCCAGGGCGCGGAATTCGGTCTCCACGATCTCCATCAGATGGTTGACCGCGGCGGGCGCGCCGGTGGGCGTCTCGATCTCCACCCAGCGCCCGATCTCCTCCAGCATCTCCTTCGCGTCGAACATCGCTCACCTCCCCCTGCTACGCTCTCGCGGGCCGGGCCAGGACCAGGAAGGCCACCGGCCCCGCCATCACCCCGAGACCCATGATCGCAAATCCCAGGATCCATCCCGCCATGTTGCCGTCGCCGGCCCAGTCGAGGGCGTAGCCGACCAGGAGCGGGCTGGCCATGGCCATCACCGAGGCCAGCAGGGTCTGGGTGGCGATCGCCGTGCCGCGCCGCTCCATCGGTGCCTGGGCCAGGGTGCCGACGGTGATCGCGGCGCTGTCGGCCATCACCAGACAGGCATAGAGGGCGGCGATGGCGACGACGAGCGGAAAGGGCAGATGGGCGACCAGCCCCAGCAGCACGGCGAAGGCCGCCGAGGCGGTCATGATCACCGTCAGCACCAGCGGCCGCGGGAAACGCGAGGCCAGCTCGTTGCCGGCGATGCTCGCCGGCAGGCCGATCATCACCAGGGCGGTGGCGATGGCGGCGGCGGTGGCCCCCTCGATGGGGCTGCCCGAGGCCAGCGCCGCGAACAGCAGGAAGGCCACGATCCAGGTGCGGAAGGCGGCCATCTCGAAGGCATGGGCGGCATAGGCGATGATGTAGGCGAGCGCCCTGCGGTCGCGCAGCACCGGTCGCGGATCGAACAGCAGCCGCGAGCCCGGCGCCATCGGCGGTGCCTGGGGGCGCAGCGAGAGAAGGGCCACGAGCCCGGCCGAGAGAGCCAGCAGCCCGACGCCGATGAAGGCGCCGCGCCAGCCGAACAGCTCGGCCAGATAGGCGGTGGCGAACAATGACAGGGCCGAGCCCAGCGAGAAACTCGCCGTGTAGAAGGACTGGAAACGCCCCTGCCCTTCGGGTTCCAGCCGGTCGCTCAGGGCCTTGAGGCCGGGCATGTAGCTGCCGGCGATGCCGATCCCGGTCAGCGCCCGGAACAGGACCGCACTCCAGAAGCCGTCGGCCAGCAGGCCGAAGCCCAGTGCGGCGAGGAAGCTCACCCCGCAGCCGGCGATCACCACCTTCCTGGCGTCCAGCCGATCGGTCAGGGCGGTCAGCAGCGGCGCGAAGCTGGCGTAGGTCAGATAGGATACCGCGGCCACCCAGCCGGCCTCGGCGTTGGTCAGGTTCCAGAGCTCGCGGAACATCGGAATGAGAGCCTGGAAACTGAGCCAGCCGGAGAGCGCCAGCACCTGCATGCCGCAGAGCAGCAGGGTCAGCCGCAGCCCGGAGGTCATCGGCCCGGCAGGAGCCGCGCCGGATCCAGCGCCGCGCACAGCTCCCGCATCTCTCCCGCGGAGCCGCCGGCCAGGAGAGCGGCCGCGAGGCTGGCCATCGCCGGCGCCGTCTGGATGCCGTAGCCGCCCTGGCCGGCCAGCCAGAAAAAGCCGTCCGTGCGCGGATCGAAGCCGAGCACCGGCGTGTTGTCGGGAGCGAAGGTGCGCAGACCGGCCCATCTGTGGCGGACATGGCGGATCGGCAGGTCGAAGGCCCGCTGGGTGCGGTCGATGGCAATCGCGATGTCCAGCTCCTCGGGCGCCGCATCACAGGGCGGCGAGGGCGTCTCGTCGGCCGGCGAGCAGAGAATGCGGCCGGCATCGGGCTTGATGTAGAACTGCTCCTCGACATCGGCGACCAGCGGCCAGGAACCGATCTCCGTCCCGGGCGGGGGATCGACCAGAAAGGCGGTGCGCCGCTTCGGCACCAGACCGAGGGGGGCGAGCCCGGCCAGCTTCGCGATCTCGTCGGCCCAGGCACCGGCGGCATCGACCAGCACCGGGGCCTCGAACCGTCCGGCCCGGCTCTCCACCCGCCAGATCCCGCCTTCGCGCCGCAGATCGAGTACTTCGGCATCGCAGAAGAGTTCGCCGCCGCCCGCCCGCAGGCCCCGCAGATACCCTCCCATGATGGCCCCGACATCGAGGTCGCGGGCCTCGGGATCGAGCATCGCCGCGGCGAGGTAGTCGGGGCGCAGGAGCGGGACCATCGCCCGCGCCTCCTGCGCATCGAGACGCCTTGCCCCGGGCACGAAGCGGCGGGCGAAGGCGAGCTCTTCCTCCAGCCGCTCCCGCTGCTCGGGCCGGGCGATGAACATGAAGCCGCGCGGGGTCAGCAGCGGCACCTCGGAGAAACCGGCCGGCGGATCTTCGTAGAAGGGCTCGGAGGCCACCGTCAGACGGCGGATGGTGGCATTTCCGTAGGACTTGATGAACAGGGCGGCGGAGCGCCCGGTGGTGTGGTAGGCGGGCTGGCTTTCGCGCTCCAGCAGGACCACCCGCAGCCCCTCGCGGGCCAGCGCGAAGGCGGCCGAGGCACCGGCGATGCCGGCACCGATCACCAGCGCATCGGCGGTGCGGGTCGCCGCTGCCGGGCTCATGCCGGATAGCCGAATTCGGCGAAGCTGGTGAACGGCACGGGGTCGCCCTCGCGAACCTCGCCCACTTCCTCGCCGAGGGTGACGATGCCGTCGGCCTCGGTCATGCCGGTGAGGATGCCCGATCCCTGCCGGCCGATGCGCTGCACGGCCGAGGAACCGTCTTCGCGGCGCAGCAGGCGCGCGCGCAGGAATTCCGTGCGGCCGGTCTTCTTGCGCATGGCGAAGGCGGCGGGGAGCGGATAGCTGCGCGGTTCGCGCCACTGCGCCCCGGCCAGCCGCAGCAAGAGGGGCCGCGCGAACAGCAGGAAACAGACCATCGCCGCCACCGGGTTGCCCGGCAGCCCGACGAAGGATGCCCGCCCCACGCGGCCGAGGGCGATGGGCCGGCCGGGCTTCATCCGCACCCGCCAGAAATGGAGGCTGCCCAGCGCTTCGACGGTGCGCACCATGTAGTCCTCGTCGCCGCGCGAGGCGCCGCCCGAGGTGATCACCAGATCGAATTCCCGGCCGGCGCGATCCAGGGCCTCGCGCACCACCTCCTCGCGGTCGGCGAGAATGCCGAGATCGGTCACCGTCACCGGCAGCGGCGCCAGCAGCGCCTTCAGGATGTGGCGATTGGCATCGTAGACCGCCCCTTCGGCGAAGGACTCGCCGGGCTCCCGCAGCTCGTCGCCGCTGGAAAAGACCGCCACCCGCAGCCGCGCAAAGACCGGCAGCTCGGCCCGGCCGAGGCTGGCGGCGACTCCGATGTGCTGGGGCAAGAGCCGGCTGCCGGCCTCGAACAGGGTCTGGCCGGCGGCGATGTCCTCGCCCCGTCTGCGAGCGTTGGCCCCGGCGCGGTATCCCGCGGGCACCACCACATGGCCCGCTTCGAGCCGGACCTCCTCCTCCATCGCCACCGTGTCGGTGCCGGCCGGCAGCATCGCCCCGGTCAGCACCCGCACCGCCCTGCCCGCGGCCACCTCGCCGGCGAAGGGATGTCCGGCGGCGGCCCGCCCCTGCACGAGCGGCAAACGCGTTTCGCGACTCGCATCGAGGCTGGCGGCGGCAAAGGCGTAGCCGTCGACGGCGACATTGTCGAAGGCGGGAACGTCCCGCGGGGCGATCAGCGGCTCGGCCAGCACCCGCCCGGCGGCCGCGTCCAGCGGCACGATCTCGCTGCCGACCACGGATTCGGCCGCCGCCCGCAGCCGACCCAGGGCCTCGCGCACGGAGATCTGGCCGTCGGCCTCGTATTCCATGCAGTCGCAATCGCTGCTCATGGCCGCCGTCCCGCATGGGCGAGGATGAAATCGGCAATCTCGGCGATGGCGTCGAGATCGAACACCGGGCGATCGAGATCGGGCAGCGGCTCGTCGGAGGCCACCGCCAGCACGCTCCGATCCTCGCGGGCGATCAGTGGTGTTCCCCGGGCCTTGCGGTGGACTTCGATCTTGGGATGGGGAAAGCGCTTGAAACCCTCGACGATGACCAGGTCGGCGGGGGCCATCTTGGCCAGGAGATCCTCGAGCGGCGGCTCCGCCTCCTCGCGCAGCTCGTGGATCAGCACCCAGCGGCGGGCGGTGGCCAGCACCACCTCCGTGGCCCCTGCCTCGCGATGGCGATGGCTGTCCTTGCCGGGCTGGTCGACATCGACGCTGTGATGGGCGTGCTTGACGGTGGAGACCCTGAGCCCCCGACCCACGAGATGGGCCACCAGCCGGGTCACCAGGGTGGTCTTGCCGTTGTTCTTCCATCCCACCACCCCGATCACCGGGGCCCGGGCCGCGTTGCGCCTCTGCATCCCCCTCGCCTTCCCGGAAAAGGACGGTTAGCCTGCCGGCGCTTGCTAGCACGCATGGAGGATGGTGCAAGTATGGAGTGCGTCCAGCTCGATGCGCGGGGTTTGTCCTGCCCCCTGCCGGTCCTCAAGGCGCAGAAAAGGCTCCGGGGCATGCCCCCCGGCAGCCGGCTCCTGGTGCTCGCCACCGACCCCAAGGCGCCCGGCGATTTCGCCAATTTCTGCGAGGCCAGCGGCCATCGCCTGCTGGACAGCGGCGAGGAGAGCGGGGTGTTCCGCATCCTGATCGAGAGAGCGGAGCGCAGGTGATGGCGAAAGAGGCGGCAGGAAGCGGCTATCCGCGCGACATGATCGGCTACGGCCGCAACCCGCCGCATGCCCGCTGGCCGGACGATGCCCGGGTCGCCCTCCAGTTCGTGATCAATTACGAGGAAGGCGGTGAGAACTGCATCCTCCATGGCGATCCGGCGAGCGAGGCCTTCCTGTCGGAGATCGTCGGTGCCCGGCCTCTTCCCGGCATGCGCCACATGAACATGGAATCGATCTACGAGTACGGCTCGCGTGCCGGCTTCTGGCGGCTGTGGCGTCTGTTCACCCGCCATGAGCTGCCGGTCACCGTGTTCGGCGTGGCCATGGCCATGGCCCGCAACCCCGAGGCGGTGGCGGCAATGGGGGAAGCCGGCTGGGAGATCGCCAGCCACGGCCTGCGCTGGATCGACTATCAGGAGGTCGACCGCGAAACCGAACGCGCCCACATGCACGAAGCGATCCACATCCACCGCGAGATGACCGGTGAGCGGCCGCTCGGCTGGTACACCGGGCGGACCAGTCCCAGCAGCCTCGAGCTGGTTGTCGAGGAGGGTGGATTTCTGTACTGCGCCGACAGTTATGCCGACGACCTTCCCTACTGGGTGAAGGTCGGGGAACGCCATCAGCTGATCGTGCCCTACACCCTGGATGCCAACGACATGCGCTTTGCCACCGCCCAAGGCTTCAATTCGGGCGATCAGTTCTTCGCCTATCTCCGGGACAGCTTCGATGTTCTCTATGCCGAGGGAGCGGACAGCCCGAAGATGCTGTCGGTGGGCCTCCACTGCCGGCTGGTCGGTCGGCCGGGGCGGATGCGGGCCCTCGAGCGTTTTCTCGACCATATCGCCGGGTTCGACCGGGTCTGGATCTGCCGGCGTCTGGACATCGCCCGCCACTGGCATCGCCATCATCCCCCTGAAGGAGCCGCGGCATGAACCCCATCCGCCCGGCCATCGAGGCGCTCGAGCTTTCCGGGATCGCCAAGGTGGCGCTCGAAGCCCTCGACGATGCGGGTGTGGTGCCGCTCTGGTTCGGCGAGAGCGACATCGTCACCCCCGCCTTCATCCGCGAGGCGGCCAAGCGGGCGCTCGATTCCGGCAAGACCTTCTACTCCTATTCGCGCGGGCATCTGCCGCTGCGCGAGGCGCTCGCGGAGTATCACCGGCGGATCTACGGCATCGAGCTGCATCCCGACCGGATCACCGTGCCGGGCTCGACCATGCTTTCCGTGATGATCGCCGGCCAATGCGTGCTGGAGGGCGGCGACGAGGTGATCCTGGTTTCGCCCTACTGGCCCAACATCCGCACCGTGCTGCAGATCCTGGGCGCGCGGCCGGTGGAAGTGCGGCTGCGGGAAGGGCCCGGGCGCTGGTGGCTGGACGTGGCCGAGCTGGCCGCATCGATCGGCCCGCGGACGAAGGCCATCTACGTCAATTCGCCTTCCAACCCCACCGGCTGGGTGATGTCCCGCGACGAGCAGAAGGCGGTCCTGGAACTCTGCCGCCGCCACGGCCTCGCCCTGATCAGCGACGAGGTCTACCACCGCAACCTGTTCGGACCCGCCGACCCGGCGCCTTCCTTCCTGGAGATCGCCGGCGAGGAGGAGCCGGTCTTCGTCCTCAACGGCTTTTCCAAGGCCTGGGCGATGACCGGCTGGCGGCTGGGCTGGATGATCACCCCCCGGCATCTGGCCGAGCCGATGGCCGTGCTGGCCGAATGCAACAACACCGGCGCCACCGCCTTCGCCCAGTATGGCGGCATCGCGGCACTGACCGAGGGCGAGGATTTCGTGCGGGAGTTCCGGGCCCGCTGCCGGCGCAACCGCGACCTCGTCATGGAGCGCCTCGGCAACCATCCGCGCGTCGCGCTGCTCTGCCCCGAAGGTGCCTTCTACGCCTTTCCGCGCATCGAGGGGGTCGAGGACAGTCTCGCCTTCTGCCGGCGGGCGGTGGC
>CAYYZI010000063.1:0-9302 GCA_964475675.1 uncultured Geminicoccaceae bacterium | reverse complement strand
TTGCAATCAAAATAACAGCTATTATTTTTTTCATGATCTCGACCTCGGGTCAGATCTTCTACACCCCTCCGAGCGCGGCCAGCAGCCGCGCCGAGAGCGGTCAGCGCGAGTAGTATTCGATCACGAGGTTGGGTTCCATCTGCACCGGGTAGGGCACCTCGGACAGCTTGGGAACCCGCACGAAGGTGGCCTTCAGCGCACGGTAGTCGACCTGGAGGTATTCCGGAACCTCGCGCTCCGGCCGCTGCACGCTTTCCAGCACCATCGGATGGTTCTTCGACTTCTCGCGGATCTCGATGACGTCGCCTTCGCGCAGCTGATAGCTGGGGATGTTGACGCGCCGGCCGTTGACCATGACATGGCCATGATTGACGAGCTGCCGGGCGGCGAACATGGTGGGCGCGAAGTTGATGCGGTAGATCACCGCATCGAGACGCCGCTCCAAGAGACCGATCAGGTTCTCGGCGGTGTCACCGCGACGGCTCGAGGCCATCTGGTACATCCGGCGGAACTGCCGCTCGGTCATGTTGGCATAGTAATGCTTCAGCTTCTGCTTGGCCGCCAGCTGCTGGGCATAATCGGAGAGCTTGCGCCGCTTCTGGCCGTGCTCGCCCGGGGCATAGTCGCGGCGTGCGAGCGGGCTCTTGGGGCGGCCCCAGAGATTGACGCCGAGGCGGCGGCAAATCTTGGTCTTTGCCTGGATACGTTTGGTCATTGCTCCTCGAGGAATCGGACGTCATGACGGATGCGGCCGTGATCCCGGCCGCGTTGGCGCTGCGCGGCTTATACTCCACTGCCCCCGAATGTCAAAGGCTGCGGTCGCCGCCGCCGTGCCCCGCGAGCTGCTTGACGATGCCGTAGAGGAGGTTGAGCTCGGGCCGGGTCGGGCGGCGGCGCTCGAACATCACCCGGATCGTCTGGATCAGGCTCTGGCGGCGGGTGGGGCTGCGGAAAAAGCCGGTCCGGTCGAGCTCGGCCACCAGAAAATCGAGAAACGCGGCGAGCTCGGCCTTGGTCGCCGGGGGCTCGGCCGGCGTCTCGCCCTGGATGGGCGGGGTGCGGTCGGCGGTCTTGAACCACTCGTAGGCACAGAGCAGTACCGCCTGCGCCAGGTTGAGGGAGGAGAAGTCGGGATTGAGGGGAATCGAGACGATGGCATCGGCCAGCGCCAGCTCGGCGTTGGACAGGCCGCTCCGTTCCGGGCCGAACAGAAAGCCCACCCGCCTGCCCTCGCCGCGCAGACGGCGGGCCAGGGCGGCCGCCCCTTCCGCGGTCATCACCGGCTTGTCCAGCTCGCGCGGCCGCGCGGTGGTGGCGAACAGATGATGCAGATCATGGGCGGCCTCCTCCAGCCGGTCGCAGATCCGCATCTCGTTGAGCACCCGATGGGCCCCGGCCGAGGCCGCCACCGCCTTGGCATTGGGCCAGCCGAAACGGGGCTGCACCAGACGCAGATCGGTGAGCCCGAAATTGAGCATGGCGCGGGCCACCTGCCCCACATTTTCGCCGAGCTGGGGGCCGAAGAGGATGATCGCCGGGCCGTCCCCGGCAGCACCGCCCGCCCGTGCCGCCTTGCCGGTGAGTTTCATGAATTCGGCGCAGACGCCCCGTCGACGAACAGCTTGTAGGTGATGGCGTCGTGCAGGGCGTTGTAGGAGGCGTCGATGATGTTGCCGGAGACGCCCATGGTCTGCCACACCCGCCCCTGATCGTCGGCGCTCTCGATCATCACCCGGGTGACCGCGGCGGTACCCGCCTCCGGGGTCAGGATACGCACCTTGTAGTCGACGAGCTGCATGTGCTCGAGACCGGGATATGTGGGGCTCAGCGCCTCGCGCAGGGCATGGTCGAGGGCGTTCACCGGACCGTTGCCGTCGGCCACCGTGTAGAAGCGCTGGCGGCCCACCTCGAGCTTGATGGTCGCCTCGGAGATGGTGATCAGCTCGCCGCGGGCGTTGAAGCGGCGCTCGTCGATCACCCGGAAGCTCAGGAGATCGAAATAGTCGGGAATCTGGCCGAGCACCCGCCGCACCAGGAGCTCGAAGCTGGCCGAGGCCCCGTCGTAAGAATAGCCGCGCGCCTCGCGCTCCTTGATGGTCGCCAGCAGCTCCTTCACCTGCGCCGGCGGGATGGCGATCTCCAGCCCCATTTCCTCGAAGCGGCGCATGAGGTTGGAGCGGCCCGCCTGATCCGACACCAGGATGTCGCGGGAATTGCCGACCAGGGCCGGATCGATGTGCTCGTAGAAGGAGGGATCACGCAGCACCGCGGCGGCGTGCAGCCCCCCCTTGTGGGCGAAGGCGCTGGCCCCGACATAGGCGGCGTGGCGGTCGGGGATGCGGTTGAGCTGCTCGTCGAAGGTGCGGGAGATCTGGGTCAGCCGGGCCATCGCCTCCGGCGAGACCCCGGTCTCGTAGCCCATCTTCAGCACCAGGGTGGGGATCAGGCTCACCAGATTGGCATTGCCGCAGCGCTCGCCCAGACCGTTCAGGGTGCCCTGGACCTGGCGGCAGCCGGCACGCACGGCCGCCAGCGTGTTGGCCACCGCGTTCTCGGTATCGTTGTGGGTGTGGATGCCCAGCCGCTCGGGCGGGAACCGGTCGGCGACGATCGCCACGATGCGCTCGATCTCGTGCGGCAGGGTGCCGCCATTGGTGTCGCACAGCACCAGCCAGCGGGCACCGGCCTCGAAGGCGGCGGCCAGACAGGCCAGCGCATAGCCCTGATCCTCCTTGAAGCCGTCGAAGAAATGCTCGGCGTCGAACATCACCTCGGGCACCCGGCGGCGGGCTTCGGCGATGCTGTCGGCGATCATCCGCAGATTCTCGTCGCGATCGACCCCGAGAGCGCCTTCGGCCTGCCGGGCCGAGCTCTTGCCCACCAGGGTCAGGACCTCGGCACCGCTGGCGAGAATGGTGACCAGCCCCGGATCGTTGGCGGCACTGCGGCCGCTCCTGCGGGTCATGCCGAAGGCGCAGAGACGGGCATGCTCGAGCCGCGGCGGATCCCCGAAGAAGGCGTCATCGGTGGGATTGGCGCCCGGCCAGCCGCCCTCCACATAGTCGATGCCCAGCCGGTCGAGATCGCGGGCGATGCGCCGCTTGTCCTCGGCACTGAAGCTCACGCCCTGGGTCTGGGCGCCGTCGCGCAGGGTGGTGTCGTAGAGATAGATCCGCTCGCCGCTCATGCTCTTCGCCAGATGGTACCCTGCGGCGTATCCTCGATCACGATGCCGGCCTCTGCAAGCTCCTCGCGGATGCGGTCGGCGGTGGCGAAATCGCGGGCCTTGCGGGCCGCCGCCCGCTGCGCCAGCAGCGCTTCGATGCGGGCCTCGTCGAGACCGCCCTCGCCACCCCGCAGCCAGACGGCGGGATCCTGTCCGAGCAGGCCCAAAAGCGCCGCCGAGGCGCGCAGCCGCGCGGCGATGCGGCGTCGCTCCGCATCGTCCCGGGCGCGATTGAGCTGCCCCAGCAGATCGTGCAGCACGGCCAGCGCCCGCGGCGTGTTGAGATCATCGGCCAAGGCCTCGAGGAACCCCGGCTCGGCTTCACCGTCCTCGGTGTCCGGCACCTTCTCCAGCGCCAGATAGAAGCGGTCGAGCACCCGCTTGGCACGGCGCAGCGCGTCTTCGGTGAAGTCCAGCGGCGCCCGGTAATGGGCGGTCAGGATCCAGAAGCGCACCGCCTCGCCGGGGGCCAGCTCCAGCGCCTCGGCCACGGTCAGGATGTTGCCGAGGGATTTCGACATCTTCTCCTCGGCCATGGTGACGAAGCCGTTGTGGACCCAGAACCGGGCCATGGTCTCGAGGCCGTGGGCGCAGCAGGTCTGGGCGATCTCGTTCTCGTGGTGGGGGAACACCAGATCGAGGCCGCCGCCATGGATGTCGAACGGCACCCCGAGATAATGCTCGGCCATCGCCGAACATTCGATGTGCCAGCCCGGCCGACCCCGCCCCCAGGGACTGTCCCAGCCCGGCTCGTCGGCGGCCGAGGGTTTCCACAGCACGAAATCGGCGGGATCGCGCTTGTAGGGTGCGACCTCGACCCGGGCACCGGCGATCTGGTCCTCGCGCGGCCGGCCCGACAGCCTTCCGTAACCCGGCATGGAGGGCACGTGGAACAGCACGTGACCGTCGGCGGCATAGGCGCAGCCACGCTCGATGAGTCGCTCGATCAGCCGGATCATGTCGGCGATATGCCGGGTGGCGCGCGGCTCGTGGGTCGGCGGCAGGCAGAGCAGCGCCCGGGCGTCTTCGTGGAAGGCGGCGATGGTGCGCTCGGTCAGGGCCTCGATGGGCTCGCCGTTCGCGCGCGCCTGGTTGATGATCTTGTCGTCGACATCGGTGATGTTGCGGACATAGGTGACCCGCGGAAAGAGCCGGCACAGCAGCCGGTACAGCACGTCGAAGACCACCAGCGGCCGGGCATTGCCGATATGGATGCGCTGATAGACGGTGGGCCCGCACACATACATGCGGACATGGCCGTCCTCGAGCGGCGCGAACGGTTCCTTGCGACGCGAGAGCGTGTTGTAGAGCTGCAATGTCGGCACGATTCGACCCGGAAACAGCGATCTGGAGGGCTTCAGGCGCGGCGGCCGAGGAGCCGGGCGCGGGCGCGAGGGGCGCCGATCAGCGGTAGCAGATGTTTGAGCTCGGGTCCATGTTCCTGCCCGGTCAGGGCCAGACGCAGCGGCCGGTAGAGCTCGCGGCCCCGGCGGCCGGTGATCCGGGCCAGCTCCTTCAGCCAGGCCTGCGCCTGTTCGGCATCGGCGATGCGCTCCGGCAGCAGGGCGGCGGCCCGTTCCAGAAAGGCCGGATCCTCGCGCACCGGGGTCAGTGGCTCGCGGCAGATCCGCCACCAGTCGGCGACCTCCGAGAAGCGTTCGAGATTGGGGCGCACCGCCAGCCAGAAATCCTCGTCGATCCGGTCCAGGCCCATCGCCTCGAGGCGCGCTGCCGCCTCGGCGAAGGACATGGCCCGCACCATGCGGGCACTCAGCCGCCGGAGCTCGCGCGGATCGAGCCGGGCCGGCGCCCGGCTGTAGGCGGCGAGATCGAAATCCCGGCACAGCGCCGGCACATCGTCCCCGATTCCGGCCGGCCGCCCGGTGCCGAGGCGGGCGAGCACGGCCAGGACGGCCCGGGGCTCGACGCCGTCCTCGCGAAGGTCGGCGAGAGAGACGCTGTCGCCACGCTTGGCCAGCGGCGTGCCGTCGGCCCCCAACAGCAGGGGCAGATGGGCGAAGGCGGGAGCGCTGCCGCCCAGGGCCTCGCACAGCTCGATCTGGACCGCCGTGTTGGTGAGGTGATCCTCACCCCGGATCACATGGCTGATGGCGAGATCGAGATCATCGACCGCCGAGGCGAAGATGTAGGTCCAGCTCCCATCGGCGCGACGCACCACCGGATCGCCGATCTCGCCCAGCCAGATCCGGCGCCGGCCGAAGACCAGATCGTCCCAGACGATCTTCCGATCGGGCAGGGCGAAGCGCCAGTGTGGCGCCACCTTTCCCTCGCGCTGCCGCCGCTCCTCCTCCGGCAGTCCGAGCGCGGGGCGGTAGCGGGGCGGGCGGCCGGCCCGCCGTGCCTTTTCCCGCAGGTCCGCGAGCTCCTCGGGCGTCTCGTAGCAGGGATAGACCCACCCGGCTTCCCTCAGCCTCGTGAACGCCGCGGCATAGAGGGTGCCGCGTTCGCTCTGCCGGTATTCGGCGTCGCGGTCGAGACCGAGCCAGTCGAGATCCTCGCGGATGGCATCCAGATATTCCGGCCGGCAGCGGCTGCGGTCGGTATCGTCGAAGCGCAGCAGAAACCGCCCGCCCCGGCAGCGCGCCATCAGCCAGTTGACGACGGCGATGCGGGCATTGCCGAGATGGAGGCGGCCGGTCGGGCTCGGCGCGAAGCGGACGCACACGGGCATATGGGTGGGTATCCGAGGAAACGGCCCGAAGCCGGTTGCCGGCATCTGCCGGCCGGTCGGGTCGGGAAGCGGTTTCAGTCGGCATAATAGTCGGCCAGCCGGCGCTTTGCCAGCAGCCCGTCCCCTTCCCCGTACCGTGCCTGCTCGAGCAGATCGACCCGCGCCAACACCGCCCCCAGCACCTTGTCGCGGGCATCGCGCAGCCGCGCGAAGCCCTGCTCGGCAACGGCGCGGCTGGTGCGCCGCCAGCGCACCACGAACAGGATGCGGTCGACGAACGGGGTCAGCAGGCTGGTATCGGCCACCGCCGCCAGCGGCGCGCTGTCGAGGATCACCAGATCGTAATTCTGGCGGGCGACGGTCAGCAGATTGTCGATCCCCTTGCGTCCCAGCAGACGGCCGGGCCGGCTGCGGCGCGGGCTGCCCGGCAGCAGGAACACCTCCGAGGAGGGATCGCGCTTGAGCACTTCGGTCAGCGGCAGGCTGCCCTCGAGAAAATCCGCGAGCCCCGCCGAGGCCTCGAGACCGACCAGCTCATGCAGGCGCGGGCGGCGCAGATCGGCATCGATCAGCAGCACCCGCATGCCCTCGAAGGCGGCCAGCCGGGCGAGACTCAGGGCCAGCGTGCTCTTGCCTTCCTCGGGCAGGGTGGAGACCACCAGGAGCGCCTCGCCCCGCTCGGATCGGCGCAGCGTCAGCGTGGCCAGGATCTCCCGCATGGCCTCGGCGAAGCGGGAATGGGGACGGTCCAGCACGTAGTCGGCGGGCACGCCGTCGGCCAGCTCGCGCGCCCTGAGCTGCGGCACCGCAGTGAGCGCCGGCACGCCCAGTTCCCGGCTCAGCGTGGCGAGGGTGCGGAAGCCGCGGTCCAGACGCTCGAGGAAATAGACCAGGCTCAGGCCGAGGCCGAGAAAGCCGCCGAAGGCCATCGACAGGACGATGCGCGGATCGGGACTCGCCGGCAGGCGGGGAGCGACCGCTTCGGAGATCACCCGGGCATCGGGCTGGGCCATCTCCTCGCGGTCGGAGACCGCCCGCAGCTTGCTGGTGAAGGTCTCGTAGAGGCGACGGCTGAGCTCCACTTCTCGCTCCAGCTCGCGCTTTCGGGTTTCCGCCGCGCGGTAGGCGCTGGCCGCCTTCTTGATGCGGGCGAGCTCGGTTTCGAGGCTGCTCTCGCGGGCCCGGGCCTGGCGGAGCTGGGCCTCGAAGCCGGCCAGCATGTCGGCCCGCTCCCGGGCGATCTGCTGCTCGATGCCGGCCTTCTCGCGCCGCAGATCGACGATCGCCGGATGTCGTTCGCCGTAGAGGCCGAGCAGTTCCGCCTCGCGCCGGATGAGCTCGGCCTTGAGCTTCTGGAGATCGCGCAGGAGCGGTGTCGCCTTGCCGGTGATCAGCACTGCGTCGGCCATGCCGCCGCTGGCCGCCTCGCGGAGCTGGCGGTACTTGGCCTCCAGCGCCCGCCGCTCGGCGGTGGCCATGATCCGCTGGCGTTCGAGATCGGCCAGGCGGTCGGGTGCCGCCACCAGCGGCGTACCCGCCTCGGCCGCGTCCTCGCTGCGGAACGCCGCCAGCTTGCGCTCGGCGCTGCTGAGCTGGGCCTCGAGCGTGCGCAGCCGCTCGTTCAGCCAGGAGGTGGCCCGCTTGGCGGTCTCGAACTTGGCCTCGAGCAGCCCCACCACATAGGCATCGGCGACGGCATTGGCGATCCGGGCCGCGCGCTTCGGATCGGCGCTGGCGTAGCGGACCGCGATCACCCGCGTCTTGCCCTGACGTTCGACCCTGAGGCGGGACAGGAAAGTGTCGACATGGGCCTCGGTGGTGAGCGGTTGCGCCGTCCGCTGCCCGGCACGGGCCCGCGGAAAGCGTGCCAGAAGACGGCTCCAGAAACCGCTTTCGGGCCGCAGCTCCGGGCTGCTCTCCATGCCCAGCTCGGCGATCACCCTGGCTGCCAGCGAACGGGAGGCGAGCACCTGCACCTGGCTGTCGATGGTCACCGAATCGCGGTCGATGACCCCCGGCACCACCACCCCTTCGGCACTGACGTTCTGCCGTGGTTCGATCAGGATCAGGGCTTCGGCGACATAGATCTTGGGCAGCCAGGCGAGCACCCCGAGGGCCACGCCCAGCCCCAGCAGGGCCATGCCGAGGAGCAGCAGGCGGCGGCGCCACAGCAGCGCCAGCATGTCGAGCAGCGAGATCGCTTCCTCGCCCGCCGGATTCGCCATCCTCTCCACGTTCGCCCCGCCTCGCTACAGGCTCGCACAGATCGCCGGGATGTTTTAACCATAGGTTGATTTGCACGCAAGCTTCTCGTCGATCCGGCTAGCGCACCCAGGGCCGGCGACCGCGGCCGTCGCGCACCGTCTCGATGCGGATGCGCCCCTTCTCGACGAACACGGCGAGGCCCTGGCTGCGGCGCAGTGCGCTGCCGGCGACGACCTTCGCCCGCGCGTTGCAGCGAAAGCGGGAGATGCCGGTGAGCAGGAGATCGGCCTTGCGGCAGTCGGTGGCCAGAGCTCCGGCATCGCGCGCCAGGGCGATGCGCTTGCCACCGATGGTGGCGACGCAGCCCAGCCGGTCGCAGGCGAGCCCGCCGAAGGAACCGCTGCCGGGCTCGGGAAAGGGCAGCACCCGCTCGGCCACCAGCGCCCGCAGCCAGGCCCGGCGCAGATAGCGATCGCGGCGCTCCTCGCGCAGCCGCACCGCCCCCTCGCCGGTGCGCACCGCCACCTGCTCCAGCCAGGGCGAGACCAGCAGATCCGGTGGTCGGGCGAGCAGACCGACGAGGATGCCCAGAGCCATCGGCAGCAGCCCGAAAAGCCGCCAGCGGCGGGTCCAGATGGCCAGCCACAGCCCGCCGCCGACGAACAGCAGCAGCGCCGAGGAAGGCCAGGCCGCGAGCTCGATGCTGGCGCCGGGCAGGGCCGCCACCCGCCGCGCCACCGCCAGCAGCAGCTCGATCCCCCAGCCCATGAGACGGAAGAAGGGCTCGTCGAGCCCGAGCGGCATGGCGATCATGCCCAGCAGGCCGCTCGGCATGATCCAGAAGGCGGTGAGCGGCACCGCGAACAGGTTGGCCAGCACGCCGTAGCTCGCCGCCCGCTGGAAATGGTAGGCGGCAAAGGGCAGGGTCACGAGGCTGGCGATCAGGGTGGTGACCAGCACGATCCGCAGATAGTTCCAGACCACCGCCATGCCGCCGCGCTCGCCCCGTTCCTCGCCGACGGGCTCGGTCGGCAGCCGCTCGAACCAGGCGATCAGGCCGATCACCGCGGCGAAGGACATCTGGAAGGAGACCGAAAGCAGGCTTTCCGGCTGCAGGGCGAGGACGACGAGGGCGGCCAGCGCCACCAGCCGCATGGAAAAGGGATTGCGGTCGAGCAT
>CAYYZI010000062.1:0-9383 GCA_964475675.1 uncultured Geminicoccaceae bacterium | reverse complement strand
AGGGGGGGGGGGGCGGGGGCCCGATCGGGTCGAGGCCGAGATCGTCGGCCCAGGCCGCCTGGTCGCGCGCGACCCTGTAGAGCTCCCGGGCCGGCGTCCCGAAATCCGGGGCGCGCATGTCGTAGGTCAGTTCGAGTTTCATGGGGTCCTGTCGTTCGGTCTCGATCGAGAATCGAGGGGAAAAGAAGCGTGCGCCGCGCCTGTCGTGGCCCGCATGGTACGTTCCGAGGCCGGACGGGGGCCACCCCGACTCGTTCGGGGAGGATCGGAATGGTCAGCCTCGGTCGTCACGGCTTCGGTCCCCGAGACAAAACGGCTCTACGATGTCGGCAAGGATCAGACCAGCGCTTTCGGACTCGATTGCGAGACGATCTGGCTCGGGACCTTCATCGGCTTTCCTTGTGGATCGATGCTTTCTCCGCTCGGCTCCGAGATGGATCGGCTCGCACTCCAGGGCGGCCCAGGTCGAGTTAATAGAAGGTGAACATTTTACGCGCGCACGCAGACGTATTCGCGACGCGCTTTACGAAGCCGGCGTCCTGCAAGAGATCGACAGATGTGTAGCCGAGCTGCTTGGCATCGAGCCTAAGAGGGCGTAGCGTTTTGCTTGAGGCCGTCATTTTCGGTCTCAGCCGGGGCCTAGCCCGTCATCTGCTGCGGCAGCCAGGTGATGAGCTCCGGGAAGGCCAGAAACAGGCCCACGGTCACCACATCGGCGACGAAGAAGGGGCCGATGCCGCGGAACACGTCGCTCACCGGAATGTCGGGACGAACCCCGGAAACGACGAAGCAATTGAGGCCGATGGGCGGGGTGATCAGGCAGATCTCGGCCATCTTGACGACGATGATGCCGAACCAGATCGAATCGTAGCCCAGCGCCATCACCGCCGGATAGACGATCGGCAATGTCAGCAGCAGCATGCCGATGGCATCCATGAACATGCCCAGCACGGCATAGGCCAGCAGGATGCAGATCATGATCAGCACCGGCGGCAGCGGCAGCGACACCACCCATTCGGTGAAGGCCTCGGGCAGCCCGGCGAAGCCCAGGAAACGGACGAACAGCAGCACGCCCCAGATCAGCGAGAAGATCATCACCGTCAGCTTGGCGGTCTCCATCAGCGCTTCCCGGAGGGTGCCCCAGCGCATGCCGCGCTGCAGCGCCAGCACGAAGACCACGAAGGCGCCCAGCGCCCCGGCCTCGGTGGGGGTCGCCCAGCCGCCATAGATGGCGGTGAAGATGATGATCACCACCAGCACGATGGGCATGGTGCCGGGCAGCGAGCGGAAACGGTCGCCCCAGGTGAAGCCGCGGATGGGACGCCCCAGCTCGGGCTTGATGGCGCACTGGCCGATGATCAGCAGCGCATAGACGATCGCCGAGACCACTCCCGGAACGAATCCGGCGAGCAGCAGCCGGCCCACCGACTCCTCGACGATGATCGCATAGATGACGAGGATGGCGCTCGGCGGAATGAGCGAGGCGAGAGTGCCGCCGGCGGCCACCACGCCGGCCGCCAGACGTCGGTCATAGCCCCATTTGAGCATGTCGGGGATGGCCACCCGGGCGAACACCGCGGCGGTCGCCGTACTGGCGCCGGAAACGGCGGCGAAGCCGGCGGTTGCGAAGACCGTGGCCACCGCCAGACCGCCCGGTACCCAGCCGAACCATTTGCGGGCGGCATCGAAGATCGCCTCGGTGATGCCGGCATGGAAGGCGAGAAAGCCGATGAGGATGAACATCGGCAGCACGCTCAGCGTGTAGGTGGTGGCCTTGGAATGGGGAATGGTGCCGGCGATTCCCGCACCGGCATCCCAGCCGATCAGCCATACGAGACCGAGCAGGCCGACCACCGCCGCGGCGATGTACACTCGCACGCCGAGAAAGACGAGCGCCAGCAGGGCGAAGACCCCGATGAGGCCGATCGTCTGGCTGTCCAGCTCAGGCATGATCGGTCCTTTCGACCCGGATCTCTTCCTTGCCGACCACTTCCTTGATCTCCTGGCGCACGATCTCCTCCATGCCGGCGATCATCGGCACCGCCACCGGCTGCGCCTCGGGTTTCACGAACAGCCGCAGATAGCCCAGGAGATGGACCAGCAGCCGCAGCCACAGGAGGCCGAAGGAGACCGGAACGACCAGCTTGGAGGGCCAGATCGGGTATTCCGCGTCGATCGTCGAATCGCCGATCTCGTAGGCCCGCAGGAAATGCTCGAAGCCGTAATAGCCGAGCACGGCGATCAGGAACATCGCCACCAGCGTGCCGAAGATCTCGGCGAACCAGCGGAACCGGCCGCGGGTGCGCGCCAGGAACAGATCCATCCGCACATGGCCGCCCAGACGCTCGCACCAGGCGATCCCCAGAAAGGCGAAGGCGGCCATGCTGATCTCGATGAGATCGATATAGCCGAACACCGGCATGTTGAGGATCTTGCGGCCGAGCACCTGGGCGACGCCGATCAGCATCAGCCCGAAGATGAACAGCGCCGCGACCAGATTGAAGGCGCGCTCGATGGGCGCGAGAAGCCGGTCCAGCCGGGCGACGAACCGACCGAAGCCGTCGCCCGGCGTCCCGTTGCCGTCGCGCATCACGCGCCCGAAGGCAGTGCGCGAGAGCCTGGCCTCACTGGCCCTTGACCTCTGCGGCGATCTCGAAGATCAGGTCGATCAGCGCCTGGCCGTCGAACTTGTCCTTGTTGGCGGCCACCCACTCGTCCCAGACCGGCTTGCCCGCCACCTTGCGGAACTCCTCGATCTGCTCGTCGGAGTAGACGATCTTCTCGAGCTTGGCCTCGAAGATCGGCAGGTTCTTCTTGTCGGCCTCCTGGTAGACCTCGACCTGCCGGTCCATGACCGGGCCCTTGGCGTCCTCGAGGAGCTGCTTGTACTGCTCGGGCAGCCTGGCATAGGCGTCCTTGTTGATCACCACCGGGCATTCCGAGGTGCCGGGCGACATGTTGGCGGTGAACCAGTCCGAGACCTCGTGGATCTTGTAGGCCGCATGGGCGTAGGTGAAGGGGAAGGAGACGGCGTCGATGGTGCCGCGCTCGATCGAGGTGTAGACCTCGGTGGCCGGCATCGAGGTGGGAATGGCACCGAGCTTTTCCATCGCCTTGCCGATGCCACCGCCGGCCCGCACCCGCATCCCTTTCCAGTCCTCGAGCTTCCTGGGCGGCTTGCCCTTGCCGAGGAACTCGTACTGCGGCAGCAGGGTGGAGACGTAGAACATGGCGTTCCAGCGATCGAGATCGGCCTTCAGCGCCGGCTCTTGGGGCAGCCGGGTGCGCACCGCCTTGGAGACCTCCCAGTCCCCCAGCGGCAGGAACGGCATGGTGTAGACCATCCACGCCGGGTTCTTGCCGGGATGGTAGAAGTTGCAGAAGAACGCCATCTCGAAGGCGCCGAGCTTGATGCCGTCGAGATTCTCGCGCGACTTGGACAGGGCGGCACCGTAGTAGAGCTTGATCTTCCAGTTGCCGTCCGTCTTCTCCGAGACGATCTCCGAGAGCTTCTCGATTCCTTCGGTGAAGGCGCGCCGCTTGCCCCAGACCGAAACCTTCCATTCCAGCTTCGGTCCCTCGACCTCCGCCGCCGACAGTCCGCCCGGGCTGGCGCCGAGCACGCCGGCCGCGCCGATGGCGACCGACAGGGAAAACACCGACCATTTCTTGTGCACGTTCTGGGCCCCCTCTGACTTCGGACGTTGCTCGCGCGACCGTTCCCCCCGACGGTCACGGCGGCAACCTGCCAATCCTGCGCGAAAACTTCAAGCTCGGTGGCCCTCCCCGGCGCGTACTCCCGTCCCGCACACCAACCGCCACGCGGGCGTTTTCCGGCGGCTGCGACATCGTGCTATAGGCGGTGCCATGCGGAACCGGAACCCGGAGCGGCCCACCGAACGGCGCCTCGAACGCTACCGCGAGGCCGATCGCTGGCCGGTCGAGGAATGTCTCGCGGCCATGCTGGAAAACCAGGGGCATGCCCTGGCCGCGGTGCGTCAGGCCCTGCCCCGTCTTGCGCATGCAGCGACGGCGGCGAGTGCCCGGCTGCGCTCCGGCAGCGGGCGCATGGTCTATGCCGGCGCCGGTTCCTCGGGCCGCATCGCGGTGCAGGACGGGGTCGAGCTCTGGCCCACCTTCTCCTGGCCGCGCGAGCGGGTGGCCTTCCTGCTGGCCGGCGGCGAGGCCGCCCTGATGCGTTCCATCGAAGGAGCGGAGGACGACGGGGATGCCGGCCGCCGGCAGGTTGCCGGGCTGGCTCTGGCGGCGGAGGATGTGCTCATCGCCGTCGCCGCCTCGGGCACCACCCCCTTCGTCCTCGCCGCCCAGGGCGAGGCGCGGCAGCGCGGCGCGCTCACCATCGCCTTGGCCGGCAACCCGGGCAGCCCGCTTCTGCAGGCGGCGGAGATCCCGGTGCTGCTGGAGACCGGCCCGGAATTCCTGGCCGGCTCGACGCGGATGAGTGCGGGCACCGCCCAGAAGATCGCCCTCAACCTGCTCTCCACCCAGATCATGATCTGCCTCGGGCGGGTCTACGAGGGGCGGATGGTGGCACTGGTGCCGGCCAACGCCAAGCTCGAGGAGCGGGCGCGCCGGATGGTCGTCGAACTCACCGGCACCGAGCCGCAGGCGGCTGCTGCTGCGCTCGAGCGTGCCGGCGGCGATGTGCGGCGGGCGGTGCTGATCCTCGACGGGCTGTCGCCGGAGGAGGCGGCGCGGCGGCTGGAGGAGGCGCAAGGCGATCTGCGCCGGGCTCGCGGGCGCTGAAACTTCAGGGCCGGGCGATACGGCCGCCGCAGACCGGATGCGGAACGCCGGTGGTTCCGGGAAAGGAGGTCGGCAGGCCGCGCAGCACCCGCAGCGCCAGATAGGCAAAGCACTGGGCTTCCAGCGCATCGCCGTCGGCGCCGATGGCCTCGATCGGCTCCACCCTTCCCTCCAGCCTTTCGGCCAGCATCGCCATCAGCACCGGATTGCGGCGACCGCCGCCGGTCACCAGCCAGCGCCCGGGTGGTGCCGGCAGCCAGACGGCAGCGCGGGCGATGGCGGCGGCGGTGAACGCGGTCAAGGTCGCGGCCCCGTCCTCGGGCGACAGGCCGTTCGCGATCTCGGCCGAAAAGTCCAGCCGGTCCAGGGATTTGGGGGGCGGCCGATCGAAGAAGGGATGGGCGAGGGCGGCAGCGATCCGTGCCGCGTCCGCCTCGCCGCCGGCGGCGAGACGGCCATCCTCGTCGATGGGGTGGCCGGTGTGCCGCAGCGCCCAGTCGTCGATCGGCGCGTTGCCCGGGCCGACGTCGAAGGCCAGCAGTTCCTTCTCCTCGCCGATCCAGGTGAGGTTGGAAACGCCGCCGATATTGACGATCGCCACGGGTTTTCCGAGCGGGCCGGCGAGGCAGGCGTGATAGACGGGCGCCAGCGGCGCGCCCTGCCCACCGGCGGCGAGATCCGCGTTGCGGAAACCCCAGACCACCGGGCAGCCGGCGAGCTGCGCCAGCAGCTTCCCGTCGCCGAGCTGCCAGCTCCGGCCCTCTTCCGGACGGTGCAGGACGGTATGGCCGTGAAAGCCGATCAGTTCGGGGCGTGCTCCGGTGCCGTGAAGGAGCTCCCGGACGGCCCGGGCGTGAAGTTCGGTGAGCTCCCTCTCCACCGCCGCGCATTCCGCCGCATCGTCCCAGCCGCCGCGCACCAGCGCATCGAGACGGCGCCGGAACGCCGGCGGGTAGGGGAAGGTGCGGGCCGCCAGCGGCGTGGCCAAGGCCTCGCCGTCGGTACGCAGGAGGGCGGCGTCGATGCCGTCCATCGAGGTGCCGCTCATCAGGCCGATCGCGAGTTGTCCCCTCGAACCCGTCATGTCTCTGGTTTACACCATGACCGGCAAGACGACAGGAGATCGACCATCACCGGGATGCCGAAGCTGGAAGGCTCGATCCTGACCCCGGCCGGCTGGTGCCGCGGCCGGATCCGGTTCGATGCCCGCATCCGGGCGATCGAGGGGATGCCCGGCGAACCGGAGGCGCCGTACATCCTGCCGGGGTTCGTCGACCTTCACGTGCATGGCGGCGGCGGTGCCGACGTCATGGAAGGGGAGGGGGCCGTGCGCCGAGTGGCCGGGTTCCATGCCCGCCACGGCACGACGTCTCTTCTGGCCACCACCGTGACCGCGCCCGCGGATGAGCTCGAGGCCGCGCTCCGGGGCATCGCCCGGGCGATGGCCGCGCCCGATGCCGAAGGTGCCCGCATTCTGGGCGTCCATCTCGAGGGTCCGTTCCTCAGCCCCGAAGCACTGGGTGCACAGCCGCCCTGCAATCTGCCGCCCGATGCCGAGCTGGTGACGAGGTTGGCGGCGATCGCGCCGCTGCGGGTGGCGACGGTGGCGCCGGAGATCGATCCCGAGGGTGTTCTCCGCTGCACCTTCACGAGATGCGGAACCCGGCTGCAGATCGGCCATACCCGCTGCAGCTATGCACAGGCGAAGACGGCGCTGGCCGCCGGCTATGCCGGTTTCACCCATCTCTTCAACGCCATGAGCGGCTGCCATCACCGTCGTCCCGGCGCCGCCGCGGCGGCACTCGCCGATGGCCAATGGGCGGAGATCATCCCCGATCTGCAGCATGTCGATGCCGGCATGATCCTCGCCGCCCGGCGCGCCATTCCGGGGCTCTACGGGGTGACGGACGCGGTGGCCGCGGCCGGCATGCCCGATGGCCCCTACCGGCTGGGCACCCATCGCATCGAGAAACATGGCGCCACGGTACGTCTCGCCGACGGCACCTTGGCCGGCAGCGTGCTGACCATGGATCGCGCCCTGCGCAACCTGGTGGCCATCGGCCTGCCGCTCGAGGAAGCCTCCCGCCGGCTGTCCGCCCTGCCGGCCGCGTATCTGGGCCTCGCCGATTGCGGCCGGCTCGTGGTCGGTGCCGCCGCCGATCTTCTTGAGTTCGACGCCGATCTGCGTCTCCGGGCGGCGTGGATCGGCGGCCGGCGCATCGACCCCGCCGGCCCGGCTCCGGGAATCTGAAGGCCGCTCAGGAGGGGCGCAGCTTCTCGATCCCCATCGTCTTCAGCACGTATTTCTCGAAGATGTTCTCCGCCGTGCCGCGCCGTACCTTGCGCAGGAAATAACGCTCGAACGCCACCTTCGCGTAGTGGACCCACTTGCCCTTCTTCATCCAGTTGACGTTGCGCGGCGGCATCTCCGGCATGGCTACGAAGGCGATGCCGGTATCGCCCATGTCGGCCAGGCAGATGGCATTCCAGCTCGCCACCGCTTCCGGTTCGCGCCCCTCCAACACCGCCTGGATGTTGAGGGCCGCCGCATAGGCCATGGTCTCGATCATGTAGCCGGTCTTGGGCACGCCGGTGGGGACCGGGGTCGGTTCGATCGGCGGAATGGCGACACAGACGCCGACCGCATACACGTTGGGGTATTTCGGGTTGCGCTGGAACTGATCGATCAGCACGAAACCGCGTGGGTTGACCAGACCCTCGTTGCCCATGAGCGCATCGATACCCTTGAAGGCGGGCAGCATCATGGCATGCCGGAAAGCCAGCTCGTGCTGCCGCTTCGCCTCGCCCTGCTCGTCGAGCTCGGTCACCTCCATGCGCCCGGCCTCGACCCTGGTGACCTTGGCGTTGGTGATCCAGTTGATGTGATGCTGGCGCAGCTCGGATTCGAGCATGCCCTTGGAATCGCCCACCCCGGCGAGGCCCAGATGGCCGATATAGGGCTCGGAGGTGACGAAGGTCATGGGCACGCGATCACGCAGCCGGCGACGACGCAGCTCGGCATCCATGATGAAGGCGAACTCGTAGGCCGGGCCGAAGCAGGAAGCGCCCTGCACCGCACCGACGACGATCGGTCCCGGGTCCTCGAGGAAGTGCTGCCAGGCGACGGCCGCCCGACGGGCGTGCGGGGTGGTGCAGATCGAGGTGGTATGACCGTCGGGCCCGAGGCCCTCGACCTCCTCGAAGGCCAGCTTGGGTCCGGTGGCGATCACCAGGAAATCGTAGTCCAGATGGCTGCCGTCGGCGAGCTCGATGCGGTTGTTGTCGCAGTCGAGCCGCTTCGCTCCGGCATGGAGAAAATCGATCTTCAGCCGGTCGAAGACCGGCTGCATCGGCACCAGGATCTCTTCGGGCTGGCGCCAGCCCACCGCCACCCAGGGATTGGAGGGTGTGAAACTGAAATCGGGATTGTCGGAAACCACCGTCAGACGGTCTCCGGGCCGCCGGAGCTCGGCCAGCTCGAAGGCGGTGGTCACACCACCTACGCCGGCGCCCAGAACCACGATATGGGCCATCTCGGTTCCTCCCGGACCTGTGTGGAGGCGGGGTCACGATCGGCGACACTGTAGATGCGATCGCGCTAATATGCCAGTCCGCAGACGGTGGGAGTACTACCGCAGGTTGCGGCGGAAGGCTAGTCGTCGAGGGTGATCGGGCTCTTGAAGCCGGGCGGCTTGATCGCCAGCAGCGCGCATTTGACCTGCCGCAGCAGCGATTGCGTGGTGCTGCCCAGCAACAGACCCCAGAGATGGGACTGGGCGTGGGTGCCGATGACGATGAGATCGATCTCCAGACGTTCGGCTTCCTCGGCGATGGTCACTTCGGGACGCCCCTTGACCAGATGGACCTCGATCTTGAGCGGGCGCTCGCGGAACGGTTCCACCAGCGCCTCCAGAGCGGCGGCATGGCGTTCCCGCTCCTCGGCGATCATCGCCGCCACCTCTTCCTCCGCCGCCTTGGTGAAGGCGCGGCCGCGCAGGGCGGTCTCGCCGTAGAGTTGCCAGACATGGAGGACATGCAGTTCGGCCTGCTCGATCTCGGCGATCGAGGCCGCCAGCTCGAGGATCGTCACCTCCAGTTCCGGGGCGCTGTCGGTGAACAGATCGACCGCCGCCATGATGCGGCTGTAGCGGGTATGGGGGATGGGCTTGTCGATCCACACCGGGCAGGGGCAGAGCTCGATGATGCGGGTGTCCAGCGTGCCGAAGATGTGGCTCATCAGGCTGTCGTCGGGCGAGGCCGTCTTCATCACCAGATCATGGCCTTCCCGCAGCACCTCCCGGACCACCGCCACATGCGGCCTGCCGATCAGCACCTTGCAGCGCACTTCCGGTCGCTCCGGGCCGAGCGACCGGGCGACCTCGCGCAATTCCGATTCGGCCTCGTCGAGGATCGTCCGATAGAGCTTGTCGGTGACCCGGCGCGTGCATTCGCCGGGGCCGACGCTGTCCGGCTCCTCGACGATATGGGCGAGGGTCAGGACGGCGCCGTTGCGCCGAGCCAGGTCCGCCGCCCGGTCGAGCGACGCGTTGTGCTCCGGCTCGTCTTCGAAGACATAGAGGATTCGCTTGAAACGTCGCATCGGTTCCGCTCTTGCC
>CAYYZI010000061.1:0-9411 GCA_964475675.1 uncultured Geminicoccaceae bacterium | reverse complement strand
AGGCCTTCGAGTTCGTGCCACGGCTGGGCGAGCTGTGGAAGATCGAGGGCTCGCGCCGGATCCTGGCCGCGCTCGGCCGGGAGCCGCTGGAGAAGATGACGCTGCCGGGGATCGTGGCACTTTGCGGCAATCTCGCGCGGAGCCGCTATCTCGAACTGCTGCTCGACGCCCGGGCGCGGGCGCCGCTGCGCCGCATCCGGGAAACCGTGGGCCAGGGCTTTCCGGAGCGGGTGGCCGGAGCGTTGCGTGCGGAGCTGCAGGAGGCCCTCGAAAAGGCGGCTGCCGAGGAGGAGGAGAAGCGGCCCTCGGAGGCCGCCATCGAGCTGCTGGTGACCGAAGAGGAACTGAAAGAGGCCCGCGAAGTGTCCAGCCTCAGACTGGTGCTGGAAGAGGACGAGTACCAGCTCGATCTGCCGGAACCGGCGAAGGGAGACCAGGAATGACCGGCGGCAATGCCCGCATCCGCATCCGCAAGGTGAGCTACGGCGAAGTGCAGGAGCTGCGCCGGCGGGAACGGAAGTACCGTCGCGCCCTCAAGAAGCAGGGGTACACGACACGCACCCTGATCGACGATACCGGCTGCTTCGCTCTCGTCATGGTCGAGGAGGAGGCGAGCGGGCGCACCGGCGTGCTGCAGCCGGACGGCAGCGTGGTGTGGCTCGACGAAGCCGGCGGCGTGGGATCATTGGCCGCGGCCGCCGTCAGCGGCGCCTCCATCGAACCGCCGAAAGGATCGCGCTGAGCCCCTCGCCCCGTCAGCCGGCGGCCGGCGGTTCGTACCGCTCCACCACCTGATCGATGGCGCCGAAGATGCTGTTTCCGGCCGCATCCAGCATCTCGATCCGCACCCGGTCGCCGAAGCGCATGAAGGGGGTGCGGGGAGCGCCGTGGAGGATGGTCTCCACCGTGCGCTGCTCGGCAATGCAGGAATAGCCGCGCCCGCCCTCGGCCACCGGCCGTCCCGGCCCGCCCTCCGGATCGCGGTTGGAGACCGTCCCCGAGCCGATGATGCTGCCGGCGCCCAACGGCCGTGTCTTTGCCGCATGGGCGATCAGGCGGGGAAAGGCGAAGGTCATGTCGGTGCCGGCATCGGGTTCGCCGAAGAGATCACCGTTGAGCCAGGAGCGCAGCGGCAGATGCACCTTGCCCTCCCGCCAGGCGGGGCCGAGCTCGTCGGGGGTCACCGCCACCGGCGCGAAGGCCGAGGAGGGCTTGCTCTGGAAGAAGCCGAAGCCCTTGGCGAGCTCCCCCGGAACGAGGTTCCTGAGGCTGACATCGTTGACCAGCATCAGGAGCTTCACATGCGGCAGGGCGGCCTCCTCGGATGTGCCCATCGGCACATCGTCGGTCACCACCGCGATCTCCGCCTCGAAATCGATGCCCCATTCCTCCGAGGCGAGGCGGATCGGCTCGCGGGGGGCCAAGAAACTGTCCGAGCCGCCCTGGTACATCAGCGGGTCGGTCCAGAAGGAAGGCGGCATCTCGGCGCCGCGGGCCTTCCTGACCAGCGCCACGTGATTGACGTAGGCCGAGCCGTCCGCCCACTGGTAGGCGCGCGGCAGGGGGCTGGCGCAGGCCGTCGGATCGAAGGGGAACTCCCCTTCCACCGATCCCGCCTCGAGCCGTTGGGCGGCCTCCCGCAGCCGCGGCTCCGTCTCCGCCCAGGCGTCGAGGGCCTGCTGCAGGGTCGCGGCGATCTCCGGCACCGCCACCGCGCGCGCGAGATCGCGGGAGACCAGGACCAGGGTTCCGTCCCGGCCTCCCCGTTTGAGAGTGGCGAGTTTCATGGCCCTTCAGGCGTCCTTCCAGCTGTCCTTGTAGCCCTCGAACTCGACGCCGGCCGGCAGCTCGCCGGCCTCCAGCGGGTCGCGGGTATCGACCATCACCGCATATTCGTCGGTCATCGCCTTGGGCTGCTCCCAGGCCCGGCGCAGGGCCTTGGGATGGGGACCGTGGGTGAAGCCGCAGGGATGGAAGGTGACCATGCCCGGTTCGATGTTGTCGCGCGAGAAGAAGTCGCCGGCATGGTAGAAGATGACTTCATCGTAATCGTCGTTGTTGTGGTAGAAGGGCACCTTGAGCGCGTCCGGATCGGTCTCGAAGGGGCGCGGGCAGAAGGTGCAGACGACGAAGCGGTTGGCCACCCAGGTGATGTGCGCCGAGGGCGGCAGATGGTAGCGGTGGCTCGCCAGCGGCCGGATGTCCCGGACATTGAGCTTGACCGGGGCGAGATCCCCCTTCCAGCCGACCGCGTCCAGCGGGTTGAAGGGATATGTGACCGTCGAGATCCGGTCCTGGCGCTTGATCCGCACCTGCCAGGTGCCGCCCGGTCCCATCTCCCCGTACTGGGCCTCGAAGGCCGCGTCGATATGCGGGGTCTCCAGCACCGCCGGATCGAAGATGGCGTGCTGGCCGACGATCCCCTTGTCCGGCAGCATGTAGGTCGAGCCGCTGGCCTCGATCAGCAATGCGGTGATCGGTTCCGAGGACTCGATCCGCCACATGGTGCTGCGCGGCAGCACCACGTAATCGCCCTGTTCGACCGGCAGATGGCCATAATCGCAGAACAGGTCGCCGCGGCCGCGATGGATGAAAAGCAGCTCGTCACCGTCTCCATTACGGGCCAGATGGTCCATCTTCGCCGGCGCCCGCCAGAAGCGCATCTTGCAGTGCGCGTTGTGCAGAAAGGCGGTGGCGTGCCAGGGCGAGGGATGGGGGGTCTCGATGCGGTTGAGGTTGAAGGCGCGCGGCCGCAGCGGCCCCTCCCAGTCGATCCAGCCGGTGGGGGGATGGGTGTGGTACATGTGCGTGGCGGGTCCGAAGAACCCTTCCTTGCCCATCTCCCGCTCGAACAGATCCTTGTCGAAACCGGCATGCGCCTGCCGCGATGCCCGTCCTTCGATGCGCGGGAAGTAGATGTATCTGCGCATGGCTGACTCCTCCGCTCGCCTGCCCCGCCCGGTCGGTGCTTGTTGCCGGAGCGGCCGAAGCTTAGTTTCGCATGCCATCGGGTCAAGGCGAAGCCGCGAAAGGCACGGCATGACGGAAGTCTCGGACAGCGCCGCGGGAACCCTCCCGCGGCTGCTGGTGGTGGGCTGCGGCCGGGTGTTCCGGCGCCATCATCTGCCCGCACTGCAGCGCGCCCGCGGGTGCCGGGTGGTCGGCATTGCCGATCCCGACGCCGAAAACCGGAACCTGGCCCGGCAGGCGCTGGGCGAGGTGCCGGCATGCGCCGATCCGTCGGATCTGCTGGCCCGGGTCGATGCCGATGCGGCCCTGATATTGACGCCGCCTGCGAGCCACGCCGCGCTGGTGGAGACGGCGCTGGAGCGCGGGCTCCATGTGCTGGTGGAAAAGCCGCTGGCCACCGCGGCGGCGGATGCCCGTCGCCTGGCGGCCCTCGCGGCGTCCCGTGGGAGATTGCTGCAGGTGGGCTGCATGCGCCGGCTGCGCCCGAGTTTCGCCGCTCTGCGCGCGCAGATGCGAGAGGCCGGCGGCGGGCCGTGGCAGCTCCGGATCACCCTGCAGACGCCGGGCGGGCAATGGGGGCGGATCGGGGCGCAGGAGGAAGAGGGGCTGTTCGACGAGCTCCTGTTCGATCTCGGGCCCCATCTGGTCGATCTCGCCGCCTGGCTGGCCGGGGCCGCGGTGGCGGAGGTGCGGACCAAGCCCGGCCGGCGCGATGCGCATGGCGCCAGTCTCGAGGCCGAGCTGGCGCTGGCCGACGGCAGTCGCGTCTATGCCCGCATCGGCTATGGCCGCCGGCATCTGGAGCGGATCATCGCCCGCAATCCCACGGCGCTGCTGGTCGCCACCCCTTGGAGCATGCGCCGCGGCCGGTGGGGCGCCGCTGCCACCATCGCCGATCGCCTGCGCCGGCTGCGCGACCTCGCCGGCGGCAGGAGCGGCCTGCGGCCGAGCCTCACCGCGCAATGCTTCGCGCGCCAGCTCGCCCTGTTCCTCGAAGGGACGCTCGATGGCCGGCCGAAAGGCGAGGTGGCGGGAGCCAAGGCGGGTGTCGATGCGGCCGAGGCGGTGCAGGCCTGGCGCCGCAGCCTGACTGCCGCCGGCGCATGGTGCGCCACCGGCGAACCCGGCCAACGGAGCGGAGCTGCATGCCCAGCCTCCTCGTGATCGGTCTCGATGCCACCGATATCGGCCGCCTCGAACGGCTGATGGGAGAGGGGCGCATGCCGCATCTCGCGGCATTGCGGAACGGCGCCGCGCATGGCCTTCTCGAGAGCCGGCCGGATGCCTTCGTCAACATGGTCTGGCCGACCCTGGTCAGCGGCAACCAGGCCGGCGAGCATGGCTGGCATTCGGCCAAGATGTGGCGGGCCGAGCGCATGCGCATCGAATACGGGGACACCGCCTGGCTGCCCTTCACGCCCTTCTGGTCGGCGCTCGAAGGCAGCGGTGCCCGGGTGGCACTTCTCGACATCCCCTTCGCACCACCGCCCTCCGAGCGTTTCGAGGGGATCAGCCTGAGCGGCTGGCAGACCCATGACGAGTCCCTGGCCCGCTCCATTCCCTCGGGCCTGCGCCGCCGCCTCGCGAGTCGGCACGGCCGTTCGGCGCTGGGCCCCGAACTGTTCGGCCCGCAGAACCCGGCCAGCCTCGAGAAGCTGCACCGTCAGGCGCTGGCCTCGACCCGCCAGTTCACCGACATCACCTGCGAGCTGCTGGGCGAGGGGCCGTTCGACATGTTCATGGCGGTGTTCGGCGCCGCCCACCGGGCCGGGCATTACCTGTGGGATCTGTCCCAGATCGATGCCGCCTCGCTGACTGCCGACCGGCGCCGGGCGCTGGAGGGCGCCCTGGACGAGATCTACATCGCCCAGGACGCGGCCATCGGCCGGGTACTGGAAGCCGCCGGCGGCCGCTTTTCGCATGTGCTGCTGTTCGCCGCCCACGGCATGGGGCCGAGCGATGGCTGGTTGCACATGCTGGATGCCATGCTGGCGCGCATCGAGGGCGCGGAACAGGCCACCGAAGGCGGCGGCGGGCTCCTGTACAGGCTGAAGAAACGTCTGCCCTGGAACTTGGTACGGGAGGTCACCACGCGCCTGCCGGCGGCCGTCAACCGGGCGCTGGTACCGCTCTGGTCGCAGCGCATGCACGACTGGAGCCGTACGCGCGCCTTCACCGTGCCCTTCGACGTGCACGGCTTCATCCGCGTCAATCTGCGCGGTCGCGAACGCGACGGCATCGTCGATCCCGCCGGCGAATACGAGGAGCTCCTGGACCATCTCCGGAAAGGCATCGAGAGCTTCGCGGACATGGCCAGCGGCCGGCCGGCGAGCGCCGGGGTGGTGCGCAGCCGCGAGCTCTTCGCAGGCGGTGCACGCGCCGAGCTGCTGCCCGACCTGGTGGTGCGGATCGGCGAGCCACTGCGCGATTCGCCGGGCCTGGTATCGGAGCGCTTCGGCGAGATCCGCTTTCCGAGCCCCGGCCGTTTTCCCTCCGGGCGTTCCGGCAACCATCATCCGCGCGGCTGGTATCTGCTGGCCGGCACCGAGGGCGGCGGGCGCAGGGATGGCGAGGTGGTGGATCTGGCCCCGACCATCCTGGGCCTGCTCGGCACGGCGCCCGGCCGGGGGCTGTCCGGGCGATCACTGCTGCCGGCGAAGACCACGCAGGCACCGGCCTGAACGCCGGCCGCGCCGCCCTGCGGGCTCCGCTGGCGACAACGGGGGCCGCCGATGCTATGTTCGCCGGGCGGGGACCGTGGAAACGTCCGCGCCTCGCATGCGTCCGCTACAGGCATGCGTCCGCTATAGAAAGATAAGACGAGCTACGCCGACATGGCCGCTGCCGTCGTCGACAGGTGGCCATTGACCGGCCGGTCGGCGGGGAGGTAGCCCGCATGAATACGACCCCTGCGGCCGATCGGCTGCCGATCTCTCTCTGCGTCGTCAACTACAATGGCGCCCATTACCTGCCGGCGACCCTGGACGCGGTGATGGCCATGGACCCGGCACCGGATGAGCTGCTGCTGGTCGACAACGCCTCCACCGATGACGGCCCGGCGCTGGTGGCCGCCCGCTACCCCCAGGTGCGGATCGTGCAGCGTGCGCGCAACGAGGGGCCGGGCGCGGCCCGCAACGCGGGTGTCACCGCCGCCCGTTTCGATCGCATCTTCTTCATCGACAACGATGTGGCTCCGGAACCGGGCTGCCTGGCGGCGCTTTCGCGGGTACTGGACCGCGACCCGCGGGCGGTCTGCGCCATGCCGCGGGTGGTCCATGCCGATCCTCCCGATCGCGTCCAGTTCGATGGGGTGACCGCCCATCTCCTGGGCATGAACGTGCTGTGCAATTCGGAGCAGCCGCGGGCAGAGCTCAGAACCAGGACCCGACCCGTGGCCTCGATGGTCAGCGCCGCCATCCTGTTCGACCGCGGCCGCTGGGGTCCCGAGCCGCCCTTCGACGAGGCCCTCTTCATCTATCTCGAGGATCACGAATTCGGGCTGCGGGCAGGACTGCTCGGGCATCGCATCTACAGCACCCCCGAAGCGGTCTGCATCCATCGCGAGGGCACCCGTGGCCTGTCGCTCCGCGCCACCGGCAGATATACCGCAACGCGGATCTCGGAGACCATCCTCAACCGCTGGCAGCTTCTGATCAAGCTCTACCGGCCGCGTACCTTCCTGCTGTATCTCCCCTCCTTCCTGATGTTCGAGGCGATGCAACTTCTGGGGGCGCTGACGCGCGGCTGGCTACCCCACTATCTGCGCGCGGTGCGCGTGCTGCTGCGCGAGGCGCGGCCGCTCCTGGCCCGCCGCCGGGCGTTCCAGAGGCGGCGCCGGCAGGACGAGCTGGCACTGGTGACGGTCGAGCCCTTGCCGTTCAACCCGGCGCTGGCCAGAGGCCGGCTGGATCGCATGGCGCAGACCTCGCTGCGGCGGGTGCTCCATCTCAACGACCGGCTCGTGTGCCGGCTGCGGCTGGTGCGGCGTCCGGCTCTGGCCGGCCGCAGCGAGCGTTCCTCCGGCGGCTGAGCGGAACATGGCGATGCGCTGGGCACTGGTCACCGGAGCGGCGAGGGGCATCGGCCGGGCCATCGCCTGCCGCTTGCTGGCGGAAGATTTCGCCGTCATTGCCGTGGATCGCGACGCCGCGGCCCTGGCCCGCACGACTGCCGCTCTGCGCGATCGCGGCACCGTCGTCGCCGAGCATGCCGATCTCGCCGAGGCTGCCGCGATCGATGGACTGGCGAAGCGGGTGCGGGCGCGCAGCGGGCGGCTCTGTGCGCTCGTCAACAATGCCGGGATCAACATCCGCAGACCGCTCGAGGATCTCGAGCGCGAGGAGTGGGAGCGGGTGCTGGCGGTCAATCTCACCGCCCCCTTCCTGCTGGTGCGGGCGCTGGTGGGAGAACTGCGGGCCGGCCGCGGGGCGGTCGTGAACATCGCCTCCACCCGCGCCCATATGTCGGAGCCGGACACCGAGGCCTATGCCGCCAGCAAGGGCGGGCTGGTGGCCCTCACCCATGCGCTGGCCATCAGCCTCGGGCCCGAAGTGCGGGTCAACTGCATAAGCCCCGGCTGGATCCACACCGGCGGACCGGAACCCGATCCCGAGGATCATGCGCAGCATCCGGCAGGCCGTGTCGGAAAACCGGAAGACGTGGCCGAACTGGTGGCCTATCTGGTCGGGCCGCGGGCGGGCTTCGTGACCGGTGCGGAATTCGTCGTGGACGGCGGCATGACCCGCAAGATGATCTACCTCTGAGACAATCCCTGCGCCGGAAGCTTGCGACCCGTCCGCGACTGTGCTGCTCTTCGCCGCAGTCGGCGGTGCCGAGCCAATCACAACCAGCTCAGGGAGATACCGAGTGATGATGCGCAGACCCCTGCTCGCCGGCGCGGCGGGCCTCTTCCTGGCCATCGCGGGCCAGGCCCGGGCGGGCGACCCGGAGGCCTGCAGGACGGTGCGCTTTTCCGATGTCGGCTGGACCGACATCACCGCCACCACCGCCCTCGCGTCGGTGGTGCTGGAGGGGCTCGGCTACGAGCCCGAGGCCACCATCCTGTCGGTGCCGGTCACCTTCACCAGCCTCAGGAACAAGGATATCGACGTCTTCCTCGGCAACTGGATGCCGACCATGGAAGCGGATATCCGTCCCTATCTCGACGACGGTTCGGTGGAGCAGCTCGGGGTCAATCTGGAGGGGGCCAAATACACCCTCGCCGTGCCCTCCTATCTGGCCGAGAAGGGGCTCCGGGATTTCGCCGACATCGCCGAGTTCCGGGAGGAGCTGGACGGCAAGATCTACGGTATCGAGCCGGGCAACGACGGCAACCGCCTGATCCAGAAGATGATCGACGAAAACGCCTTCGGCCTGCAGGGCTTCGAGCTGGTCGAGAGCTCCGAGCAGGGCATGCTGGCCGAGGTCGCGCGCAAGGTGCGGCGCAACGAGCCGATCGTCTTCCTCGGCTGGGAGCCGCACCCCATGAATGCCAATTTCGACATGACCTACCTGTCGGGCGGCGACGACTGGTTCGGTCCCGATTACGGCGGTGCCACGGTCTACACCGTGGTGCGCGCGGGCTACACGGAGGAATGTGCCAACGTCGGCCGCTTCATCGGCAATCTGCGCTTCACCCTGCAGATGGAAAACGAGGTGATGAAGGCCATCCTCGACGACGGCATGGAGCCCGAGGATGCGGCCAAGGCCTGGCTGAAGGCCAATCCCGAGGTGCTCGCGGCCTGGCTCGACGGGGTCACCACCTTCGACGGCAAGGACGGGCTGGCTGCCGTGAAGGCGGATCTCGGCCTCGACTGAGCGATGGTGGGGCGGCAGCGGCGGGGTGAGGGGCCATGGACTGGCTGACCGAGACCAAGATCCCGCTCGGCCGGTGGATGCGGATCGGGGTCGACTGGCTGACCACCAACGCCGCCGGCTTCTTCGATACCGTGTCGCTGGTTCTCGGCACGGTCATCGAGGGGCTCATCGACGCCATGCAGTGGATGAACCCGGTGGCCCTGGTCCTGCTCTTTGCCGCCCTCGCCTGGCTCGCCCACCGTTCCTGGCGGATCGTGCTGCTGGTGGTCTTTTCCGGCTTCCTGATCATCAATCTGGGATATTGGAAGGAAACCACCGAGACCCTGGCACTGGTGGGCATGGCCACCGTGGTCTGCATGCTGGTGGGGGTGCCGATCGGCATCGCCGCCGCCCATCGGCCCTGGCTCTATCACGCCATCCGGCCGGTGCTCGATCTGATGCAGACCATCCCCACCTTCGTCTATCTGATCCCCACCCTGATCCTGTTCGGACTGGGGGTGGTGCCGGGGCTGATATCGACCGTGATCTTCGCCATGCCCGCCCCCATCCAGCTCACCCATCTGGGCATTTTGGCGGTCCCCAAGCCGCCCAAGCAGGCGGCCGCATGCGTCGGGGCGCCCCCCC
>CAYYZI010000060.1:0-9573 GCA_964475675.1 uncultured Geminicoccaceae bacterium | reverse complement strand
GCACGCGCAGCAGCCGGGTCTGGGCCTCCAGCGGCATGTCGCCGATCTCGTCGAGAAAGAGCGTACCGCCATCGGCCTGTTCGAAGCGGCCGGTGCGACGTGCGCTGGCGCCGGTGAAGGCGCCTTTCTCGTGGCCGAAGAGCTCGCTCTCGATCAGCTCGCGGGGAATGGCCGCCATGTTGACGGCCACGAAGGGCCCCTTGCGGCGCCGGCCGAAATCGTGCAGCGCGCGGGCCACCAGTTCCTTGCCGGTACCCGATTCGCCGAAGATCAGCACCGTCAGGTCGGTGCTCACCAGCCGGGCGATGGTCCGGTAGATCTCCTGCATGGCCGCCGAGCGGCCGATGATCGGGAGCTGCTGCTCGTCGAGCTCGGGCAGATCCTGCCCCCGCGCCAAGTCCTGGCGCCGCGCCAGCGAGCGCTCGACCACCGCCACCAGGGTGCCGATGTCGAAGGGCTTGGGCAGATATTCGAAGGCCCCGTGCTCGGCCGCCCGCACCGCGGTCAGCAGGGTGGTCTGCGCACTCATCACGATCACCGGCAGATCGGGACGCAGCTTGCGGATCCGCGGCAGCAGGTCGAGCGCATCCTCGTCGGGCAGACGAACATCGGTGATCACCACCTCGCCGCGCCCCTCCTCGACCCAGCGCCACAGGCCGCTGGCGGTGCCGGTGGTCTGCACCTCGTAGCCCTGGCGGGCCAGCGCCCGGGCCAGCACGGTACGGATGCCGCTGTCGTCCTCGGCGATCAGAACCAGTCCCTTGCTCACCGCACCGTCTCCCCGTCGGACCCGCGCACGGCCGGCAGCCGCACCCGGAAGATGGCACCGGGCTCGCCCGGAACATAGGACACCACCCCGCCATGATCGGTGGCGATCTTGGCCACCAGGGCGAGCCCCAGGCCCTTGCCCTGGGCGCGTCCGGAAACGAAGGGATCGAACAGGCAGTCGGCCAGTTCCGGCGGCACACCGGGGCCGTTGTCGCGGATCTCGACGGTGATCGGCAGCTCGCGCCGCTGGCGGCCGGCCGCCTCCGCGATCCGCAGCCCGTGCTGGTAATGGGTCGAGATGCGGATGCGGCCGCCGCGCCGCGGTGCCGCCTCGGCCGCGTTCTTGAGAAGGTTGAGAAAGAGCTGCACCAGCCGGTCGCGATCGCCGTCGACCGCCGGCAGGGAGGGGTCGTAGGCCTCCTCGATGTGCAGATGCCGGGCGAAACCCGATTCCGCCACCCGCCGGACATGCTCGAGTACCAGATGGATGTTGACGGCACCTCGCCGCAGCGGCCCCATATCGGCGAAGGCCTCCATGCTGTCGAGCAGCCGGCAGATGCGATCGGTCTCGTCGACGATCAGGGAAAGCAGAGGGCGATCCTCCTCCTCCACCGATCCTTCCAGGAGCTGGGCGGCGCCCCGGATCCCCGAAAGCGGGTTGCGCACCTCGTGGGCCAGCGTCGAAGCCAGTGCCGCGGCCGAGCGTCCGGCGGTGCGCTGCATCAGCTCGAGATCGATGCGCTCGGCGTGCGAACGCCGGTTGAGGAGGGCCACGACCGAGCCCGGCACCTCGGCCACCGGCGCCAGATGCGCATCCACCGCCACCGTCGTGCCACGGCGGAGAGCGAGCTGCATGCCATGGTCGGATACCGAGATGCCGCGGCGGCGCACCCGTGCCACGAGATCGAGGAAGACCGCATCGTCGCCGAACTGTTCGGCCAGCGGGCGGCCGGCGAGCTGATTGCGGCTGGAGCCCAGGAGCTGTTCGGCGGCGACGTTGAGATAGGCGAACCGGTCCGCCGCATCGACCAGCAGCAGCGCGCTCGGCAGATTGTCCAGAAGGATCCGAGGATCGCCCGGAGGTTCGTGCATGCCCGTCTCGCCCGCAAGGCTGCCCAACAAGGAGGCAGCCACGATCGACTGCCCAGAACATGTGCAGGAAGCAGGAAATAGGAAACCGCGCGCATCGGCGCAAGCGGGCTTGGCACCGTCTGCCGGCCTTTCTATACCGGCAGCCGCCCCTTCCCTGCTGCGGATGGTCCGTCGATGTCCACTCTCGCCCTCGTGGTTGCCGCCGGATCCGGCATGCGTGCCCCGGGGGAGCGCCCCAAGCAGTATCGCCTGCTGGGTGGCGAGCCGGTGCTGCGGCGCACGATCCGCCGGCTGCGTGGATGCAGCTCGATCGACGCCGTACGGGTGGTCATCGATCCCGGACATCGCGAGTTCTACGAGGAAAGCGTGGGCGATCTCGATCTGCCGCCGCCGATCGCCGGCGGTGCCAGCCGTCGCGAAAGCGTGCGACGCGGGCTCGAAGCGCTGGCCGAGCAACCGCCTGCGCGGGTTCTCATCCACGATGCTGCCCGCCCCCTGATTTCGCCGCAGCTCTGCAGCCGCGTCGCGGGCGCCCTGCACGAGGCCGAGGCCGCCATTCCGGTGCTGCCGGTGACCGACAGCCTGCGGCGGGTGGTCGAGGATCGCATCCGCGAAGAGGTGCCCCGTGAGGGCGTTTATCGGGTACAGACGCCGCAGGGCTTCGCCTTCGGCGCCATCCTCGAGGCCCATCGCCGGGTGGCACCGGCGTCGGCCACCGACGATTCGGCGATTGCCCTGGCGGCCGGCATCGAAGTGCATACGGTGCCGGGGGAGGAGGACAACATCAAGCTGACCCTGCCCGAGGATTTCGCACGCGCGGAGCGCATTCTGGCCGCCGAACGGCCGCGCTTTCGTACCGGCTTCGGCTACGATGTGCACGCCGTCGATGCCACGCGGCCGCTGGTGCTGTGTGGGGTGACGATTGCCGACGCGCCGGGCCTGGCCGGGCACAGCGACGCCGATGTCGGCCTGCACGCGCTCACCGACGCGCTGCTGGCGACCATCGGTGCCGGCGATATCGGCAGCCATTTTCCGCCCGGCGAGGAACGCTGGCGGAACGCGCCTTCCCACATCTTCCTCGAACATGCGCGCAACCGGGTGACGGCGGCGGGTGGGCGGATCGAGCATGTCGATGTGACCATGGTCTGCGAGGCGCCCCGCCTCGCTCCCCATCGCGCCGCCATGCGCGCGCGGATCGGCGATCTGCTCGGCCTGCCGCCGCAGGCGGTGAGCGTCAAGGCGACCACCAGCGAGGGGCTCGGCTTCACCGGCCGCCGCGAAGGCATCGCCGCCTATGCCGTGGCCACCGTCAGCCTGCCCACGGGAGGGACCGATGTTCGATGACGAGCTGCTGGCGCTGGCCCGACGGGTTCTCGAAAGCTGTCGCGGATCGGGGCTGCGTCTGGCCACCGCCGAATCCTGCACGGGCGGCCTGGTGATCGGCTGCCTGACCGAGATCCCCGGCTCCTCCGATGTGGTGGACCGGGGTTATGTGACCTACTCCAATGCCGCCAAGCAGGAGATGCTCGGGGTGCGGGGCGAAAGTCTCGCCCGTTTCGGCGCGGTCAGCGAGATCGTCGCCCGCGAGATGGCCGAAGGAGCGCTGGCCCGAAGCGGCGCCGATCTGGCGGTGGCGGTGACCGGTATCGCCGGCCCCGGCGGCGGCACCCCGGACAAGCCCGTGGGGCTCGTCCATTTCGCGGCACTGCGCCGGGGCGAACCCGCTTGTCATCAGCAGTATGTGTTCGCCGGCGATCGGCGGGCGGTGCGCCTGGCGGCGGTCCGCACCGCATTGGCGATGCTCGCCGAACGCGCCGAAGGTTCGCCGATCGTGGTCTGATCGGCAGGGGCGCGAGCGCGGCTTCAGCCGCCGGTAACGCTCATATGGCGGCCGAGTGCGGGGCGATTGTGGCGGCGATCGATGACGAAATCGTGCCCCTTTGGCTTGCGGGCGATACCCTCGCGGATCGCCTCGATCAGCAGCGCATCGCTCTCCGAGGCCCGCAGCACGTCGCGCAGCTCCACCTTGTCCTCCTGGCCGAGGCACATGAACATGGTGCCCGTACAGGTGATCCGCACGCGGTTGCAGGACTCGCAGAAATTGTGGGTGAGCGGGGTGATGAAGCCCAGCCGGCCGCCGGTCTCCTCGACCCGCACATAGCGCGCCGGCCCGCCGGTGCGCAGCGGAATGTCGGTCAGCGTCCAGCGCTCTGCGAGACGGGCGCGGACCTCCGAGAGCGGGAGATACTGATCGACCCGGTCCCCTTCCACCTCGCCCAGCGGCATGGTCTCGATCAGGGTCAGGTCGAATCCCTCGGCGCCGCACCAGGCGATCATCCGGTCGAACTCGTCCTCGTTGACGCCCTTGAGTGCCACCATGTTGATCTTGATGGTGAGACCGGCCGCCTTGGCCGCCTCGATGCCGGCCATCACCTTGTCGAACTTGCCCCAGCGGGTGATCGCCTCGAAGCGCTCGCGCGACAGGGTGTCCAGCGAGACATTGATGCGCCGCACCCCGGCGGCGGCGAGCTCGGCGGCGAAACGCGGGAGCTGGCTGCCGTTGGTGGTGAGCGTCAGCTCCTCGAGGCGGCCCTCCCCGAGACGGCGGCCGAGCTCGTGAACCAGCCACATCACGTTGCGGCGCACCAGCGGCTCGCCGCCGGTGAGGCGGATCTTGCGCACCCCGAGGGCGATGAAGGCATCGGCCAGGCGCACCAGCTCCTCGAGGGTGAGCAGGTCGCGCTTGGGCAGGAAGGTCATGTTCTCGGCCATGCAGTAGACGCAGCGGAAATCGCAGCGATCCGTCACCGAGATGCGGATGTAGCTGATATCGCGTCCGAATGGATCGACCAGCATGGCGTCGGGCTCCCTGGCGCAGGCGGGCATGGCCGCACAGCCTTCTTGTCCGGCGGACATCCTAGAAAGATCTGGCGGGTTTGTGAATGGCGTGTATGCCTTGGGCGCGCAGCCCGGGGATGCCAGCAGAGCGGGGGAAACCTGTCGTGCGCATAAGCTTTCGTGCCGCGCGCTCGGAGGAAGCGCAGCGGGCGCTGGAGGAGCTGACGGACCTTTACGGCAACGTGCCGATCGACGAGGCCGATCTGATCGTCGCCCTCGGCGGCGACGGTTTCATGCTGGAGACGCTGCACGGCTTCATCGACAAGCGCCTGCCCATCTACGGCATGAACCTGGGCACCGTCGGCTTTCTTCTCAACAGCTACCGTCCGGACGGGCTGCTGGAGCGGATCGCGGTGGCCACCCCGGTCGATCTCCATCCCCTGCGGATGCGGGCCGAGCTGGGCGATGGCAGCGAGGTCGGCAGTCTCGGGATCAACGAGGTTTCGGTGTTCCGCGAGACCCGCCAGGCGGCGCGGCTGGCGATCGATATCGACGGGGTGTGCCGCATGCCCGAACTGATCTGCGACGGCATCCTGATCGCCACCCCGGCCGGCAGTACCGCCTACAATCTCTCGGCCCACGGCCCGATCATTCCGCTCGGCGCCAATCTGCTGGCGCTGACGCCGATCAGCGCCTTCCGCCCGCGCCGCTGGCGGGGGGCGCTGCTGCCCAGCCGGACCCGTTTCTGCGTGCGGGTGCTCGATCCCGAGAAGCGGCCGGTGAGCGCGGTGGCCGACTATACCGAGGTACGCGACGTGCATGCCATCCATGTCTGGGAGGACCGCTCCATCTCCTTCCGGCTGCTGTTCGACCCCGAGCACAATCTCGAGGAGCGGATCCTCAAGGAGCAGTTCATCCCCTGATCAGGCCGGGAACTGCAGCAATGCGGTGCTCGGCACGCCGAGCTGGTCCCGACCGCCGAGCCCCAGGAGCTCGATCAGGAACAGACCGCCCACCACCTCGGCACCGACCTTGTCGAGCAGTTCGACGGTGGCCCGCGCGGTGCCGCCGGTGGCGATCAGATCGTCGACCACCAGCACCCGGCTGCCCGGAGCCACCAGCCCGTCGGCGAGCTGGAGGGTGTCGCTGCCATATTCGAGATCGTAGGAATGGCTGACCACCGTTCCCGGCAGCTTGCCGAGCTTGCGCACCATGACAAAGCCGATGCCGAGCTCGAGCGCCAGCGGTGCCGCCAGCAGGAAGCCGCGCGATTCGATGGCGGCCAGGCATTGGGGCGCGAAGGCGCGGGCCGCCTCGGCCATGCGGTCGATGGTCTCGCGCCAGGCTTTCGGGTCGATCAATATGGTCGAGATGTCGTAGAAGAGGATCCCCGGCTTGGGAAAATCAGGAATCTTGCGTATGCGCGCAGCCAGATCCATCGCCCCTTCCTCTCGCCCTTGGCGCCTGCGGCGCCTGATGCCACGGCTTCCCAGCGGCGCCAAGCCCCGCCGACGATGGCTGCCGGCCCTGGCCGCCCTGATGCTGCTGGCGCTGCCGCCGGATTGGGGCGCGCGCCCGGCCTCGGCGGGCTCCGAGGGGGACGTCGTCTTCCCGGTCACCCGCGGCACGCTGGTAACATCCGAGGGCCGCTTTCGCTTGTTCCTGGAATTCGCCATCACTCCCGCCCAGCGCGCCCATGGTCTGATGTTCCGCCGATCGCTGCCGGAAGGTTTCGGCATGCTGTTCGATTTCGGCAGCACCGGCGCGGTGGCGATGTGGATGAAGAACACGCTGATCCCGCTCGACATGCTGTTCTTCGATGCGCGTGGCCGGGTGGTGGGGCTGATCGCCGACGCCGAGCCGCTGTCGGAAAAGGTATTGTCGCCCGGCGTGCCGGCCCGCGCCGTGCTCGAGCTGCCGGCGGGCGCCATCGCCCGCTACGGGGTGCAGATCGGCGATGTGCTCGAGCACCGGATGTTCGAAAACGGCTGAGCCGGCCTGCCCCTGCTCAGTCGGTCAGCCGTTCGCAGGCGCGGATGATGCGCCGGCAGGCCTCCTCGAGGAGCTCGGTGGCGGTGGCGTACGAGATCCGGAAATGCGGATCGAGACCGAAGGCGGCACCGTGCACCACCGCCACCCCGGCATCCTCGAGGAGATAGCGGGCGAACTGCTCGCTCGTGCCGATCGGCTGGCCGCCCGGCGGTCGCCTGCCCATCACCCCCGCACAGCTCGGATAGACATAGAACGCCCCTTCCGGCTTCGGGCAGGAAAGCCCCGGCGCTTGGTTCAGCATCGCCACCACCAGATCGCGCCGTTCGCGGAACACCCGGTTGCGCTCGGCGAGGAAGCTCTGATCGCCGTCGAGGGCGGCGACGGCCGCGGCCTGGCTGATGGAACAGGGATTGGAGGTGCTCTGGCTCTGGATGGTGGCCATTGCCTTGATCAGCTCGCGCGGGCCTCCGGCATAGCCGATCCGCCAGCCGGTCATGGCGTAGGCCTTGGAGACGCCGTTGACGGTCAGGGTGCGGTGCTTCAGATCGGGCGCCACCTGGGCGATGGTGGTGAAGCGGAAATCGTCGTAGACGAGATGCTCGTACATGTCGTCGGTCATCACCCGCACCTGCGGATGGGCCCGCAGCACCTCGGCGAGGGCTTCGAGTTCCTCGCGGCGATAGGCCGCCCCGGTGGGGTTGCTGGGAGAATTGAGGACCAGCCATTTGGTGCGTGGCGTGATGGCCCGGGCCAGGGCTTCGGGCTGCAGCTTGAAGCCCTGCTCCGCGGGACAGGCGACGAACACCGGCTCGCCGCCGGCCAGCCGCACCATGTCGGGATAGGAGACCCAGTAGGGAGCCGGGATCACCACCTCGTCGCCGGCATCGAGGGTGGCCATGAAGGCGTTGTAGAGGACCTGCTTGCCGCCGGCGCCGACGGTGATCTCCGAAGGCTCGTAGTCGAGCTCGTTCTCGCGCCGGAACTTGCGGGCGATCGCCGCCTTGAGCTCGGGCGTGCCGTCGACATTGGTGTATTTGGTCTCGCCGCGGCGGATGGCGGCGATGGCCGCCTCCTTGACATGATCGGGAGTGTCGAAATCGGGCTCGCCGGCACCGAGACCGATGATGTCGCGGCCGGCCGCCCTGAGCTCCCGGGCGAGACTGGTGACGGCCATGGTCGGTGACGGCTTGATGCGCGACAGGCTGGTGGCGAGAAAGCCCATATCGACCCCTCCGGCGATCGTTGCCGGGCCACTCTATGCGTCTTGGTCGGGCCCCACAATGGCCGGCGCGCCGTCCCGATCGAGGCTACGGTCGAGGCGCTGCACACGCGCGTAGAGCTGCTCGGCACGGCGTGCCAGCCCGGCCAGCGCGGCTTCCGCTCCGGCCTCCGGCTCCTCCTCCCAGAAAGCGCCCTCGAGCCGCAGCAGCCGCCAGTCGCCCCGGCGTGCCTGTTCCGGTGTCAGTTCACCGACCGCCACGGCACGCCGCGCCAGCAGCCAGGCCATGCAGGCGCTCACCCGGGTGGCGATGCGGCCGATGCGGGCGGCCCGTTCGAGCTCGGCCAGAACCGGCAGCGGGTCGGCTGCGCGCGGTGCGTCCTCGCCCAGCAAGTCGCGCGTGCGGCAGGCAATCTGCAGGGTCTCGTCGAGCAGCGCGCCGAGAAGATCGCGTCCGCCCCGCCATTCCTCGACCGCCATCGCGGCGCTCCTCCCTTCGCGGTTGCGGGTCTCGACCAAGGGTCGGCGAGGCGGTGCCGGCGGTCAAGGCGGGGCGGCATCATCCCGGTATGGCGGGGGCGAGGATCGGCGGAGAAAGGGTTCAGGCGACGGGGCCGAGGACCCGATCGGGGGGCCGCACCGTCGCCATGGCGGCATCGGCGAGGTTGGCCACCAGCCGGGCCAGGACCGGCCCCAGCGCTTCCGCTCCGCCATGCGGCCGGTGGCTGGCCTCGTCCATGAACAGGTCGCGCCGCACCTCGAGCTGCAGGGCGTGCACCGCCTCTGCCGGGCGGCCGTAGTTTTCGGTGATGTGACCGCCGGCGAAGGGGCGGTTGCGGACCGCCACCAGACCGGCGCTGCGCAGGGTGTCGATGGCCAGCGCGGCGAGACCCTGATCGGCGGCCCGGCCGTAGCAGTCGCCGAGGGCCACATCGACCAGCCGCCGCTCGACCCGCGAGGCGCTGGCCGGCATCGAATGGACATCGAGCAGGACGGCCACGCCGAAGCGCTGCCGCAGGGACTGCAGGCGCCGCTCCAGCTCGCGGTGATACGGCAGATACACCCGCTGCAGGCGCCCGGCGATCTCGGCCATGCCGAGCGGCCGGCGGTAGAGCGGCTGGCTGCCGAGGCGCGAGGGCACGACCCCGAGACCGGCGCGCACCCGGAGACTGATCCGGAGGTCGGCATCGACCGGGCGCCCGTCCAGCAGCGCCGGATCGATCTCGCGCGGATCGCGGTTGAGATCGACATAGGCGCGGCGATGGGTGGCCGCCAGCATGGCCGCACCGCAATCCAGCGCGGTCAGGAAGAGGAGATGCACCGGCCCGTCGTCGAGGGCCCGCAGCGCCTCCTCGCTGCAGGCCAGGCGGGCCCGTGCCTCGGCCGGCAGAAAGGTGCCGCTGTGGGGCGAGGAGATCAGCACCGGCAGACACGGAGGCTGCGCCGGATAGAGCCGGAAAGGGTGCTGAAGATGCGCGGTCAAGCGGCCACCTCGCTGGTCTGGCGGGGGCAGATCACCACAGCTCGCGCCGTGGCGCAACCGCTGCGGCGGAAAGCCTCGGCGGCCCTCTTGTCAGCGCCATCTCCGCGCCCTATGAACCGGCGGGAAGGGCGCGTAGCTCAGCGGGAGAGCACTACGTTGACATCGTAGGGGTCGCTGGTTC
>CAYYZI010000059.1:0-9595 GCA_964475675.1 uncultured Geminicoccaceae bacterium | reverse complement strand
GCGAGCACAGCAGCCCGACGTCGCTGGCGGCCAGGACCTCGGCGACGTCGTCGCGTGGCCCAAGCCACTCGATCCGCCGTGCGATCCCAAGGCGAGCAGCCTGCCCGTGCAGCCGCTCACCCATCCCCTCGTCGTCGCGCCCGACGAGGAGCAGACGCCAGCGTGTGGCCGTAGGCAGAAGAGCGAGCGCTTCCAGCAGATCCGCGTGGCCCTTGTAGCCGATCAGGTTCGCGACCATCACCAGCACCGCCTCCTCGGTATCGATCCCGAGGCGCGAGCGCAGCGCGGCACGCCGCATGCCGTCGACCGGCGCGGCGACATCAACCCCGTTGTAGAGGAGGTGCAGCTTATCCACCTCGGCGCCTTCGGCGCGAAGCTGCTCGAGCACGGCGCGCGAGTTGGCGACCAATGCGTCCATGCGACGATGGTAGCGGCGCTCGAGCGCCGCTACCCAGCGCCCGCCGCGCTGGTAGTCGTTGAGGCTGCGCCGGCTCATGACGTGGATTCGCGCACCAGCGAGCCGCGCCGCCGGGTAACCAAGCAGGTAGGCAGCCGGAAGAAAGTAGTGAACCACGTCGGGGCGCAATCTGCGCACCCGCGCACAGAGCGCGGTGAAGACCGCGAGCCCCGCCCCGAGTGCCGCGGCGCGGCGCGGCGCGGCCCGGAGTTCGCGGCCCCCCGGCGCATAGACCTCTACCCTCTCCGATTCGAGCGATGCGGCGAGCCGTCCCTTGTGGGTCAGGGCAAAGACGCTCGGACTTAGACCTGCCCGAGCGAGCCTCGGCAGCACCGCGCACAGATGCCGTTCGGCCCCGCCGACGTCGAGCGAGCCGATGACGAAGAGCACAGAGGTGACGCCCCCCCCCCCGCCACCCGCGATCGCCTGAGCCGGTCGAGCGAGGGCCACCCCGCTCAGATCGCCGCCCCGTCGACGTGGAGGTAGACGAGCTTGAACTGGAGGCCCGGCCAGACGAGTCGGGCATTGAGCGTACGAGCGCGCCAATCCATCCACAGACGCTGGCCTGTGCCGCGGGCTGCGCGACAAGCAGCCTCCCAGGAGCGATAGAGCTGACCGGACGAGCGGCAAGGCGACGCTGGGCTAAGCTTGCTGAGTACCTCACGCTTGGCCAGGATCCGAACTGGCGGCGTCGCCCGTCGGTTCTCGACCAACTCAGGGGCTAGCGGATCGCTCCGAGGCGCCCAAGAAGAGCACCGGTTCGCTCTCATGGGAATCTACTCCATTTGATCGCCTATGCACCTCGCCCGATGTCAATGCTGCAATCAGTCGAAGTGACACAGTAAGAGCAGGCGCAGACAAAATCCGATTTCATGCCCTCTAGGCAGAACGTCGGCCCCGTTTGCCATCAAGCCTGTTACAGGGCTGCTGGACCCGCGATCGCGAGTGCGGCGAGTCGATGGCGCCAAGGCCCCAACGTCCCGGAGCCGGTCATGGCGCGGCGTCTCCAAACACCGCCCGCTCCCACGCCGCAATGGCGGCTGCGGGCTCGAAAGGGGCGACGCGGCCGCGTGCCACGGCGCCCAGTCGATCCCGCAGCGCTCTGTTGCCCGCCAGCAGGCGCAATGCCGCCGCCAGGCCATCTGCATCGTCGGCCCCGACGACAAGGCCGGACACGCCGTTCTGAACTAGGTCGAGCGCACCGGGTTGCGCATCGGTGACCACCGGTACGATGCCGCAACTCATCGCCTCCAGCAGCGCGTTTGGTGTCCCCTCGTAGCGGGACGCTAGCACGAACATGTCGGCGGCCCGGTACCAGGGAAATGGGTCAGCCACCTGGCCCGGGATATCGACCGTATCGGCGATCCCGAGGCACAAGGCCTGCTCCTTGAGCGCGGCGCGTTCCGGTCCTTCGCCCAGGATGACGAGCCGCCAGCCGCACAGCGCGTCCCGCGCGGCGGCGAAGGCCGCCAGCAGCACGTCATGGCCTTTTTGCGGATGCAGCCGGCCGACGGAAAGAATCACGGGCCCGTCCACGGGTATGGTTGCGTCCCCGTGCGGCGTCCGCAACGGATTCGGCAGCAGGCGGAGCCGTTCGCGCGGGACGAAGCCGGCCAAAGTCTCCAACGCCGAGCGGCTGTTGGCGGTAACCAGCGCCGCCCGGGGATAAACCCAGCGCCGCATACGGTCCCAAGGTGCGCCCAGCTTCTGGCGCGCCGGGTCGTTGCGTTCGCAGACTATGACACGCCGCCTGAGGCCCGCCGCCGCCAGTACGGTCAGCACGTTGGTGGCGCCGATGAAGGGAACGACGACGGGCGCGCGGCTGCGGCGCAGCGCACGCCGCAGCCTGAGGATACGCCGCAGATTCGCCGCCGCGGCGGCAAGGAGACTAGCCGACTCGCCCCGCCCTCCGACCACCACGTGGCGCACGTGCGGGTCGAGCACCAAGCCCTCGGCGGTTTCGGCCGAAAAAGTGATGACCGCCACACGCCGTCCCTTCGCCGCCCAGGCATTGGCCAGCGTGGTCAGCACATGCTGCGCCCCACCACCGCCCAGCCCTTCAATGACAAAGGCAATCTCGTCGGCGCGGACAGGCGCCTTGCGCGCCTGCACCGAATCATAAACCGCTGCAATCCGCGCCGCATGACGCGCCGGTGTAAACTCTTCTTCCGCCCGGCGGCGGGCGGCGGCGACCATCCTTGCCCCGCGTTCCGGATCGCCCATGAGGGTTAGCGCCGCGTCGGCTAGTGCGCCAGGATCATCGGGCGCCACTAGGAGCCCGGTGTGGCCGTGCAAGACCGCCTCCTCATGGCCGCCGGACCGTGCCGCCACTACCGGTGTACCGCAAAGGGCCGCCTCCACCAGGACCCGCCCGTAGCCCTCGGCGACGGCCGGGGCGAGAACAACGTCGCTGGCGGCAAGGATGCCCGCAATGTCGGCGCGGAAGCCGAGCAGATGCAGGCCGCTGTCCAGCCCGTGCGTGGTGGCCACGCGCCGGATCTTGTCGCTCCAGGTGTCGTCTGCGCGGCCGGCCATAACGAAGGCCAGCGGCATCACCCCGGCGCGGCGCATGCGTGCCGCAGCCTCGACGAAAACGCCGGGGCGTTTCTGGTCCTGGAGCGTGCCGAGGAAGGTGACGATGCGCTCTTCAGGCGGGATTCCGAGTTCCTGCCCCAGACGCGCGCGGGCAGCGGCGCGTTCCGGCACAGGCGCGGCGACGTCGAACGGATTGGCGATGACGGCGGCTCGCGCCTGCAACCGCGGTGGCAGGGTGTCCGCGACGAAACGAGAGATGCAGACCAGCCGGTGCGCCATGGCGGCGGCTAGGGTGGGAACGCGGGAGCGTACATGGCGCGTGCGCTGATGGACTACGAGCCCGCAGCCTGCCAAGCGCGCTGCTAATGCCCAAGTTACCGTCATGCGGGAGTCATTGCAATGGACGATGTCGATGCGCTCCACGCGAAGGAAGCGGACCAAGCGCGGCAGGCCGCACAACAGCGCGGCGACGGCGCCCAGGCGGCCCCGACGCATCGGATCGAAGACCGGCAACGCCGACGCAAGCTGGGCATCGATCCCGGCCTCCGCCAGAGCGGCCCGCAGAGGCCCGTCGCGATGGAGGATCACCAGCGGGTAATGGCGCGCAGTGTCGAGCCCCTGGATGAGTAGCATCGCCGACCGGTGGCTGCCGCCCACCGTGTCGCCCACGAAGGGAAAGAGCACGCGGGCCGCAATCAGCGGAGCTTCACCAGCGCCGCGCAGCTGCGCGCACCGAGGACGGTGACTGAACTTGGGGCGGATGTCTCGGCGACCTCGTATGTATCGCGCCTGGCTCATGTCGCTGCTGGCGCGCCCGCAGCCGCCACCGGCCGCACCTGCAACGTGGCGGCAACGCCCGCTTCATGAGCACCAGGCCGGGACGCGTCGTCGAGGCTGCGCAGCCACAGTTCCATGGTGACGAGGTGATCCAGCGGCGGCAGGCCCTGGTGCTCACCGGCACGGAAGCGCTCCACCGCCCGGCGCAGTGCCCTCTGGTCGCACCAGGCGGCCAGCCGGCAGCCATTCTCGGTGAGCAGATCCAAATAACGCCCCAGGCCGGCGGGATCGGACAGCCACTCGGTGAGCGGCAGGGCGAGGCCAACCTTGCGCCGTTCCACCAGCTCTGCCGGCAGGTAGCGCAGTGCGATACGCTTGAGCAGCGGCTTGGTAACGCCTTCACCCATGCGGATGGAGAGCGGCAGGCTGTTGACCTCCCGGGCCAGCGGCATGTGGGTGAAGGGGACCCGCGCCTCGACCGAGGCGGACATGGCGAGCTTGTCCTGGCGCAGCAGCACGCTCTCCAGGTAGCTGGACTGGTCCACGGCGAACATTTGATCGCGGAAGTCCCCGAAACGCGCAGCCACCGCCTCGCGCTGTCCGGGCGCCGGGATGAGGTCGGGAAACAGCTCGTGAAGCGCAAGGAAGTCGTGGTAGACGGCCCCGTAGATGGCCGGGTTGCGCCCACCCGCGTAGCGCTGCACCTCGCGCCAGCGCTGCAGCAGCGGCCACAGCGCTGGCGGCACCAAGCGCGCCGCCCTGCTCTTGGCCCGCAGCTCACGCCACAGGCGGTAGCGCATGTACCCGCCGAAGAGCTCGTCCGCCCCCTCGCCCGTCAGCACCACCGGCGAATGTTTGCGGATCCGCCGGCACAGCAGCATGAGCATGGGACAGCCGGAATGGGCTACCGGTCCCTCCATGTGTCGCACGGCGTGGGGCAGGGCATCGGCGTAGTCGCGGTTGCTCAGGGCGATCTCGTGATGCTCCACCGGATAGCGCCGGCAGACCAGCTCACGCCAGCGGGCCTCGTCCTGGGGAATGTCGCCGAGGTGCACGCCGAAGGTCTTCAGGCGTTGGCCGGTGCGGGTGGCCGCGATGGCGGTGACCAGGCTGGAGTCGACCCCACCGGAGAGCTGCAGGGTGTAACCGACATCGCTCTGCAGGTGGTCCTCCACGGAACGCACCAGCGCCTCGTGGACCCGCTGCTCGGCCTCCTCTTCGGTGACCTGTTCCTCCCCGGCGCCGAAGGTCTCAAGCGGATCGCAGTAGCGTCGTTCCTGGAGATGGCCGTCGGGCAGCGAAAGACGCACCAGGGTGCCGCCCGGTATCCGATCGATCCCTCGCAGATTGCTCAGCCGGCCGGCGGCGAAGCGGAACACCAGCAGTTCGGCCAGCGCCGCCGGGTCCGGCTCCGGAGGGGCGATCCGGCGCAGGGGGCGCAGCTCGCTGGCGAAGGCGGTCAACGGTCCCCGGCGCAGGAGATAGAGCGGCTTGATCCCCAGGGGGTCGCGAGCGGCCCACGCGACCCCCTCCCGGTGATCGACGAGGACAAAGGCGAACATCCCCTCCAGTCGATCCAGCGCCGCCTCCCCCCAGTGCCGCCAGGCGGCCAGCAGCACCTCGCTATCGCCGTTGGTGGAAAAGCGCTCTCCGGCCTGCTCCAGCTCCCGCCGCAGGCGGCGGAAGTTGTAGATCTCGCCGTTGAAGACGAGGGTGTAGCGGCGGGAGGAGTCGTGCATCGGCTGATCCGCGCCCGGTTGCGGGTCCATGATCGCCAACCGCCGAAAGACCAGCCCCGTTCCGGACTGCTGCTCCAGCCCCTCGGAATCGGGTCCGCGGTGTGCGATGTCATCGCCCATGGTGTGCAGCAGCTGTTGATCAAAACGACGGCCGGGCTCGAACAGGGCGACGAAGCCGCACATCTCAGGCAGTCTCCAGAAGCCGCAGGGTCCGGTCTATGGTCAGCAGAAGATTGAGGATTACGGTATGGTCGGCCTGCCTGGACTCGTGCTCGCGCATCAGCTCGGCGACGGCGGGCATGTCGAATACCCCCAGGGCCTGCAGCCGCCGTGAGCCGGGTAGCGCGCGGACCCGTTCCTGGATCCCCGGGTTGTCCTCAATGGACTGCCGGGGATGGGGCCAGGAGCGATCCCACCAGCTCGGTGTCGCAGCGGTGCGCACCCCCGGCAGGCGACGCAGACCGGCGCGCAGCACCTTGATCGCGCTCTGCTGCCACAATGGACGGTCGGCGCGAATGTTGGTGTTGGCGTTGCGCACCCGCATCAGGGCAGGGTCGAGCAGGCTGATGGCACGCTGGTAGACCCTCCAGTTGGCCTTCTGCCGAGGATTCAGGGTCCAACACAGATCATAGAGTTCGTTGCTCAGCGCCGGGATGCGGCAGGCCGCGAAGCTCCGGATGGACTGCGCCATCAGGAAAGAATAGTGACGCGCTAGGTTGTGCAGGTGCAGGTACTCCCACAGGTCGTAGCCCTCGAGGCCGCACGCCCGGCCCTCGGCCAGCTCGGCCTCGATGTTGGCTCGCAGCCGTTCCCGGAACTCGCCGTGCAGCTCCCGGCGGATGACCCGCAGCGGGCTGGTGGTCTTGAGCCGGTAGCTGACACGGTTGCAGAAGAACTCCGCCAGGTCTTCCTGCAACGGGTCGAGCCGGAAGTGCCACAGCTCCCGGTTCCCTGCGCTGACGACGGATTTTGGCAGGTAGAGCCCGCCGAACATGATGTCCATTCCGAGCCCGAGCTGGAGGATGTCGGCGCGCCCGGCCACCGCCTCGCCGTAGCCGATGAACTGGGCCTCAGTGTACACGGTCATCCCGCCACCCAGGTGGATGGCGTCGTCCAGATGGGCGTCCAACAGCAGCTCCGGACGCGGCAGGAAGTGGTGCTCGGCACCGCGAAGGGCCGCCAGCTTGGCGGCCACCGCCACCTCGTTGTTGGGGCGCGGGGCGGTGGTGAAGCAGACCGGCGGGCGCGGCGCCGCGGCCAGGAGGGCCCGTGCATCCAGCCCGCCGGAAAGCATCAAACCGTGGCGCCGGTCATCGGACATGACTGCGCCGACGGATGCGCCCAGGGCCGCCGCCAGCCGTTCCGCCAACACCCCGTCGCCCCCGCCTTCCGCGCGCGGCCCGGGACGCCAGTAGCGGGTGAGACGCACGCCGTGTTCGGGCTCGACGGTGAGCACGCTGGCACCGGGCAGGAACCGGATGGCGCGGTCGTAGGTCCGCTCGCCGAAGACCCGTCGGAACCACAGGAACTCGAGCACCGTCCACGGGTCCAGGCCCGGGCTGTCCAGGGCCCCGCGGGCGTCGAACAGGCGCTTGAAGGCGCTGCTGCAGCGAAAGGCCCCACCCTCCTGTGTCCAGAACAGAGGCAACGAGCCAAACCGATCACTGATTAGGACCAGCCGGCGCACATCCCGAGCGTGATGCAGGATCAGGAAGCCACCATCGAGGCGAACGGCCAGCCGTACGGGGGCTCGCGGGTCGACCAGCCCCAGTAGCTCGGAGGCTGAGACGACCCGCCCCTCGAGCCGCGGTGTGCCCCAGCTCAACAGTGTGCCCCGCCCGTCCTCGTAGTGGTCGGCGTCATGCAGGCCCCGGCACTCGAGCGAGAAGACCGGCTCCGGGCCGCGCATGTCGAAGCTCGCGTCGAGATGGAACCGGGGGTTCGGTGTGCTCACAGGACTCACTTCGCCAAGAAGCCGCGGGGACCGACGTCCCTCACGGCGGAGCCGCTCAGACGACGGGACCTGCAGGGACCGTTCATCCGCCCCTGAGGAACGGTTGCAGCAATCCACGCAGGCGTGAGGCGAAGCGCTCCCCCGCCCCGGCGCTTCGGGTGTGCTCCACATACCACTGTTGACCCCGTGCCGCGATCTCCCGGCGACGCGGCTCGTCGGCCAGGATGTCGTCGATGAGCGCCTCCAGGTTCTGCAGATCGAGCCTGTGCATACGGCAGGTCTCGCCGTCGCGGTAGAAATCGGGCCAGGTCTCCATATGCCCCATGTCGGGCTTGAGCAGTAGCGCCCCGCAGAGAAAGGTCTCGAAGTCCTTGAGAGTGATCTCGCCCAGGCCGAAGGGCGACAGCACCACCCGGCTGCGGCACAGTTCACGGTAATACCGCACCCGACCGAGCTTATCGGTGCTGACCCGAGCCCCGAGCCGCTCGCGGATCCGCATCCGCTGCCAGGCCACGCTCCGGCGGGCGTAGCTGGTGCCGAAACGGGCGCTCAACGCCAGGGCGCGCGGCCCCGAGGCGGACGCGGCCGGCGGTGGGAACCGGAGCAGCCCACGCAACGGCAACCGCTGGTAGAGCGCCATGCGCGCCGGCCCCAAGACGGAATAGTCGGCTAGCCCGGAGTTCCAGCCCTTCCGAAGCTTCTCAAGAAGGGCCGGTTCCGCCACCGGAATCGCCCGCTCCGCGCTCGCGTCCTCCACCCCCTCCAAGCGGCGATAGTAGTCGCTGTGATAGCGACGCCCGTAGAGCGGCCTGCGGTACAGAGAGCGGTCTCGGAGCAGCTGGTTCTTGAAGTAGCCGTCGACCACCGGCAGCACCTGTTGCAGCAGCCAGCCGGCGCTGTCGGAGTTGTCGTAGTAGATCAACGGGCAGCGCTCGCGCCAGGCGGCATAACGGTCCAATAGCGCGGCCTCATGCTCCGCCCACAGGGCCCGGTGCCGCTTGCTGTCGATCAGGAGCAGGTCGGCGTCGGTGAGCGCTGGAGACTCTTGCGTGAAAAGCCTAAGTTCGATGCCAACCTCACGCAGCTCGTGCCTCCAGACGACCAGGGGGAAGAGGAAAGCCCGACCGTTCGGCGAGCCGAACCCGTCGGTGAGCAGATGGACGCGCAAGGGGACTCAGCGAGCCAGCAGGACGGTCCGCAAACCACCCTCCCGGCAGATCAGGTCGATCGCGTCGCGATGACCGATTTCCCCGAAGATGACTCGCTCGACGTCGTCGGTCCGGATCGGAGGCCCGCCACGGTAGCCCCGTCCCCGGACCCGCTCGCTCCCCGCCCCCGAGGAGGAGCCTGCCATCTGAACCCGATAGCCCGCGTCGAATGCGCGGCGCAGGGTGGATTCCATGTCGTGCTCGGCACCGTAGCGGCTGAGGTGAGTCTCGAACAGGATCATCGGAGCCATCTCACCGGCCTCCACCGCCGGCAGCAGCCCATTGATCACCTCCACCTCGTGCCCCTCCACGTCCATGCGGATAAGGTGCAGCGCGCGCCCCGCCATGAGCTGCGGCACGGTCACGGTCTCTACCTCCACGGTCTCGCCGGACAGATGCAGGCGGCCGGTGCCGGTGTCGTGGAAGGTGTTGAGGTTGGACATCGCGGAGAGAAAGAGCTCCCGCCGGCCGGGGCGGTCGGAGACTGCCGCTTGGTGGACCTCGACGTCGGTATAGCCATTGAGCGCCAGGTTGTGCCGCAGCAGCACGACGTTGGCCGGCGAGGGCTCCACCGCGACCAGGGTGCCGGCGGAGCCGATCAGGCGCAGCTCCATGAGGGCGTAGTAGCCGATGTTGGCGCCGATGTCGAGCACCGTCATGCCGGGTTCGAGCACTCGCTCCAGCATCAGCTTGTGCTCCAGCTCGCGCTGACCGAACAGCAACAAGGTGCGGGAGATCCCCCGGTCTTCCAGGTCCAAGCGCATGCGGTAGTCGTGGATGCGCTTTTCCAGGTAGCGTCGCCTCAAGGCCCGGTACAGGGAGGCCCGTACGAGGTTCAGGCCTGCACCGGCCACGGCGGCCGGCCCCCGAGTTCCCAGGGCGGCGAGGGCGGAGGTAATGAGGCTCATGGAGGCCCTTCCATTTG
>CAYYZI010000058.1:0-9704 GCA_964475675.1 uncultured Geminicoccaceae bacterium | reverse complement strand
ATGAAACGGGACAGGGTGATGCCGGCGCGTTCCCGTTCGCCCTGGAGAATGTCGTTGATGAACACGATGGGCGCCCGCAAGGTGTCCAGCAGATTGGAAATCGCCGTCTTCGCCGGGCGCGGCACGATCAGCCCGTACAGCTCGGAGGCCGGCTTGAGTACCAGCCCGTCGACCACGCGGTTGAACTGGAACACGGCCCGGTTGAAGGGCTCCAACGGGTCGCCGCTCTCGGCCGCGGATGCACCTCGCCAGGCGCTGATCGAGAGCGCCAGCGCGATCACCGCCACGAGCCGGACGAGCGCCGCCGGCGGGGCCGGAACCCGATCTCCGTCCCCGCGCCGGTGCGGCCCGCATGGCTGCCTTCCACGTGTGACGGCGCTTCGGATTGCCACCCCCTTCTGCTGCGCGCCCTTAAAGCGTATCGCGGTAAGGCTGACAAGCCACCTCATGGATTGCTCCTCGCCGGGTCGATCGATACATTTTTAGATAAATTGCGACAGCGCAAAATTCTCGCCGAACGAGGAAGGAAAACGGGATGGCGAAGGTGCGGGTGGTTTCCCTCGGCGGACTTCGAAGGCGCCTGGCAGCGGTCCTGGGTCCGGATTCGCTGCTGTTCGCACGCTTCGATGCCGCGCTGCGGGCCAACGACGAGGAGCTTCTCGAAGACGCCATGCGCTGTCTCGGAACCTATCCCCAAGCAACGCGGCAGGCGGTCCAGGACGCGCTGCTCGCCTGGTTGTTCGACGACAGCGACAACAGCGGCCTCGCCGATCTCGAGACGGCGAGCCCGGCCCGGCACTGAGCGCCGGCCGCTGCACCTGTTGGCGGAACGTCTCACGCCTCCGGTTCCCCGGTACCGGCGCGCAGCCTCTGCCAGTTCCTGCCGGTAGCCACCACGCAGCTTCGCCCATCGGGCGTGACGCGCAGCACGGTCCAGCTTTCCCCACCTTCGGAGGTGAACAGCTCCAGCACGCTGCCATCGTCGCCGAGCCCGAGGGAGAGGGGCAGCTCCGCATAGCGCCGGGCGAGCAGATCGGTGATCCTGCGATGCTCACTGCACAGCGCCGAGCGCCCCGGCAGGGCATCCGCCGCCGGCGCCGGCAGCCCGGGACCGGCCATCCAGAGAGACGCGAAAAGTGCAATCGCCCGATGCATGCTATCGCTCCGCACCATCCATCACGGTCCATGCCGTACACCGTTATCGCGCGGCAAGCTTGACGTTCGGTTAACGTCGACCGCTTTCCCGGCCCATCATCGCCAGCTCGATGCTTGCCGATTGACGACACCTTCCTACTGTTGCAGTGACGCGACCATGGTGGAGGTGCGGGTGATCGAGGAACAGAGCCCGGAGCGGCTGCGCGAGGCCTTTATCGGGGCCATGGGACGGGTGGTGGCGAGCGTCACCATCGTCACCACCGACGGCGGCGCGGGCCGTTTCGGCGTCACCGTGAGCGCCATGAGTTCGGTGTCCGCCGACCCGCCGCTCATTCTCGCCTGCATCAACCGCCGCAGCCCCGCCTGCCGGGCGATCGCCGAAAACCGGGTGTTCAGTGTCAATGTGCTGAGCACGGAACAGCGCGGTGTTGCCCAGACCTTTGCCGGCAGGTCCCCGACCGGCGCGCCTTTCGACTTCGGCTGCGCCGAGTGGCTCGTCCAGTACTCGGGCGCGCCGATTCTCAAGGGCGCCGTCGCCGCCTTCGATTGCCGCCTGCTCACCTCCTACGATGCCGGCAGCCACCGGATCTTCATCGGCGAAGTGATCGAGGCCTTCGCCGGCCCCGGCCAACCGCTACTTTACGGCAATCGCGGCTACGCACGGGCCAGCCGGCTCTAGCCCGGCTCGGCAGCAGCCGCCGAGCCGTCATAGGCGGCATCGGCGGCACCGTGGGTCCTGCCCCGGGCGTCCCTTTCCGCGGCATGGACGATCCCACAATGGTCGACGATCCCGGGGCCGGCAGTGGCCACCGGCCAGCCGGGAACATGCAGTCCATGGCGCAACCGAGCCGGTGCCGCCATCCACAGACGCAGGGTCCCGCCATGGACCACCAGCCGCGGGGCTGCGAGCGCCTCGGCGAGCGGCAGATCACATGCCAGCCGGTGCCACAGGACGAGCCCGGTGGCGACGGGAATGCGCTCGCTGCCGGCAGCCCCCGCAGCCACCAGCGAACCGTCCGCACTCCAGGCGAGGGCAGGGGTCATTTCCGTCCAGTCCGGGCCCGGCAGGCCCGGTTTCGCCTGCATCCGGTAGCTCAGCGGATACAGAAAGCCGTGGATCGGATCGGCGATGCGGGCTCCGAAATGGGGGCCGGCGGAGAGGGACATGGCCACCGCATTCCCTTCCGCATCGATCACCGAGAGGTGGCTGGTGTCCTGTGCAATCTCGTCTTCTGGTTGTGGAGGAGGCGGCGGCACGCGTCCGTGGTGTACGTCTGCGACCCGTCGAGCGAGATGGTCCTCGGAAAGCAGCGCTTCGAGCGCCTCGGGCCCGGTGTCGGGATGTTCGCGCGGCGCCGCCTGCTGCCGGTCGTGGACCGTCCACAGCACGCAGCGGGCCAGCCTCCCAAGAGCCGCGGGATCCTCGGGATCGGCACCGATCTCGACCGCTTCCAGAAGCGCCAGCAGCAGGAGGAGCGCATGGCCCCAGCCCTGCCGCCCCACGGTCGCCAGGTCGTGGCCGAAACCACGGGCGTGCAGAACCTCACCGGCTGGTGGCCGCCGGGCGATCGGCGCCGTTCGCGGCCAGCACACCCCATTTGGTCGAGGGGAGCGGTGGAGCCGATCGGCGAGGGCCGGGATGCCTCCGCTGGCCATCCCCGCCAGCAGCCGGGCGAGGGCCGGCTGGCGGAACAGACTGCCGGCGGCCGGGGCTCGCCCGGCGCCATCGAGGAAGAAGCGGGCTGCCGCTGGCTCGCGTGCCAGCCGGCCGGCCTGATTGCGCCAGGCGAGGGCGAGCTGTGGGGGCACCGCAAAGCCGTCCTCGGCGAGGGCGATGGCAGGGGCGATCAGGCGCGACCATGGCAGGCGACCATGCTCCTCCTGCAGCCGGTCCAGCGCCGCCGGCAGCCCGGGCAGTGGCACTGGCGCCGCTCCCGCGGGCAGGCATGGCGGTACGAGGGTCGAGCCGTCGATGGCCCGAACCGCACCGGCCGCATCGCGCAGCAGGATCTGGGCGCGTCCGGCGATGGTGGCATTGGCCGGGTCGGTGACGCACAGGGCCACCGCCGTGGCGATCGCCGCATCGGCGGCATTGCCGCCTTCGGCGAGGATGGCGGCACCGGCCCGCGCCGCCGCGGGCGATCCGGCGACGACCATGCCGCCCCCGTTTTCAGCCGCCATGACAGCGCGACAGCTTGTCGGCGAGGCGGGTCGGCTCGGGCAGGCGAAAGCCGCGCCCGCAGGCCAGCACCAGCTCCACCGCCCGTTCCAGGCTCACACGATGGCCGATCGAGACGTAGACCGGTCGGACACGGGGACGGGTACGCACCACCATGCCGATCACCTCCTGCCCGTCGAGCAGAGGCACGCGGTCGCCGCGGTTCGGGCCGGGCTCCTCGTGACGGCCGACGAGGCGGGACTTGGCGACGCCAATCGTCGGCGTGTCGGTCAGCACGCCGATGTGACAGGCGATGCCGAAGCGCCGCGGATGGGCATAGCCGTGACCGTCGACCATCAGGAGATCGGGCCGGTGCGAAACAAGTGGCAGGGCTTCGAGTACGGCCGGTGTCTCGCGAAACGAGAGCAGCCCGGGCACGTAGGGAAAGCCGGTCGGCAGCGCCGCCAGGGCACTTTCCTCGAGCAGCAGGTCGGGCATGGTCAAAAGCGCCACCGCTGCCCAGGTGAGATTGCGGTGCCGTGCGTAGGCCACGTCGATACCGGCGATGTGGCGAAGCCGGCCGAACCGGTCCTCGCGGATCACCCGATCGCGTAGCGCTTCCTGCAGGGCCCGTGCCTCGGCCACGCTTTCGGGCCACCCCGCATCCGCGGGCCGGCGGCACCAGCGGTCGGTTGCCGTCACCATGTCGTGACATCGCGAACGGAAGAAGGCGTGTAGGATGCCAGAGGAACGGCGACGGGGCGGACCTTGACGCGGCGGATGCTGGCACTCCTTCTGATGGTTCTTTTTTCTGCCGGCTTCGGTCCCCACGCCAAGGCGGAGGAGGCCGATGCGCTGGCGGCCTACGATGCCGGCGATTATGTGGAGGCGGCGCGGATCTGGCAGCAGCGGGCGGCGGCGGGGGACGCCGCGGCCAAGGTGTCTCTGGCCGGGCTGTACGAGGTCGGGCTCGGCGTGCCTCTGGATCGGCAACATGCGCTGGCCCTGTACCGGGAGGCTGCCGCCGCCGGCGATGCGACGGCGAGGCGCCTGCTCTGCAGCCGTCATCTCGGCCCCTGCCGCTGACCGGCTGTCGGTCTTGCCCTGCCTTCCAACGGCTGGCATGATCCGCCCGTGACGGACAATACGGCCCTGCAGAGGCCGCTTGCGTGGCATTGGGAGGCCATCAACATGACCATCTATTACCGGGCTGGCGTGCGCCGCGCCAGCATCGTGACGGCAGCGCTGATCGCGGGCGGGCTGGCCCTGTCGGCCGCCGCCGAACCCATGAAGATCCGCATCTCGACGCCGGCGGTGCCGGGCGACTGGCATGCCGAGATGCTGTACATCTTCAAGGAGTATGTCGAGCGCTCGCTGCCCGGGCAGTTCGACGTCGAGGTCCATCTCAACGCCACGCTCTTCAAGCAGGGCACCGAGCCCGCCGCCATGCAGCGCGGCAATCTCGACATGGCGATGATCTCGGCCCAGGACATCAGCAAGCAGATCCCCGAATGGTCGATCTTCACCGCCGGCTACATCATCCGCGACCCCGAGCATCAGCGGAAGGTGTTCGAAAGCGACATCGGCAAGGAGATGTACGGCCTGGTGCGTGACAGGATGGGGCTCGAGATCCTCACCGTCGCCTACCTCGGTACCCGCCAGCTCAATCTGCGCGATGTGCGCGACGTGCGGACCCCGGCCGATCTCGAGGGCGTGAAGCTGCGCATGCCGGGCTCGGATACCTGGCAGTTCCTGGGCCGTTGCCTGGGCGCGGATCCCACCCCGCTGGCCTTCAACGAGGTCTATCTGGCCCTCAAGACGGGGACCATCGACGGCCAGGACAATCCGCTTCCCACCGACCAGAAGGCGAAGTTCTACGAGGTCACCAAGCAGATCGTCCTCACCGGCCATCTCGTCGATGCGGTGTTCCTGTCGATCTCGGGCAAGACCTGGGCCAAGCTCGATGACGAGCAGAAGCAGGTCTTCCGCGAAGCGGCCAAGGTGGCGGCCTTCTTCAACAACAACAATCGCATCCGCGACGAGGCCAAGCTCGTGGAGTTCTTCAAGGAGCAGGGTCTGACCATTACCGAGCCGGATCGGGAAGCCTTCCGCAAGCATGTGCAGGAATGCTATCTCAACAGCGAATATGCCAAGGACTGGCCGGAAGGTCTCCTGGAGCGCATCAACGCCATCCGCTGAGCGTCCGAGGAGCGCATGAGGCGTCTGTTACGAATGGCGAGGGAGGGCGCCGACGCGGTCGGCGCCCTTTTCTTCGCCTTGATGTTCGCCGCCTTTCTGCTGCAGGTGTTCACCCGCTACGTGCTGAATTCGCCCTTGGGCTGGACCCTCGAGGCCTGTCTGGTGACCTATCTCTGGTTCGTCTTCTGGGCCTGCGCGCTGATGCTCGACGAAGCGGACCATGTGCGCTTCGATATCCTGCTGCGGGCCGCGCCGCCGCCGGTGCGGCGGATCCTGATGGGTCTTTCGGCACTGGCCACGCTGGTGCTGTTCGGCCGGGCGCTGCCGCCCACCGCCGACTGGATCGCCTTCATGGCCATCGATCGAACCTGGACCCTGCGGATCCGCTTCGACCTCCTGTTCTCGGTCTATCTGCTGTTCATGCTGGCGGTCATCTGGCGCGCCGGAATGCAGCTGATCCGCGCTTTCCTGCCCGCGGCCAGGCCTTCCTGAGCGATGTCCACCGGCTTTCTGACGCTGGTTGCCGCGTTTCTCTTCCTCGGTGCGATCGGCATGCCGGTCGGTCTCGCCATGCTCAATGGCGGCATCCTCTATCTCTGGGTCACCGGCCAGGATCTGGCGCTGGCCGCGGAGCAGGTCCTCAACAGCCTGTTCAACAGTTTCGTGCTGCTGGCGGTACCGCTGTTCATCTTCGCCGCCAACATCATGAATGCCGGAACCATCAGCAACCGGCTCCTCGATTTCTGCCTGGCGCTGGTGGGCCGTTTCCGGGGAGGTCTGGCCCAGGTCAACATCGTGGCCTCGCTGATCTTTTCGGGAATGAGCGGTTCCGCGATCGCCGATGCCGCCGGCATCGGCCGGCTGATGATCGACATGATGCGCGAGCGCGATCGCTACACGCCCGGCTTCGCCGCCGCCATCACCGCCGCTTCGGCGACCATCGGCCCGATCATTCCGCCCTCGATCCCGATGGTCCTGTATGCCCTCGTCTCCAACACCTCGGTGGGGTACCTGTTCCTCGGCGGTATCCTCCCCGGTCTGCTGATGGGCCTGTCGCTGATGGCGGCAGTGGCCTGGATCGCCCGTCACCGGGACTTTCCCACCGAGGCGGCGGTGGCGCTGCGGTCGATGCCGCGGATCACGGCCCGCGCCTTTCCGGCTCTGCTGCTGCCGGTCATCCTGCTGGGCTCGATCTATGGCGGTGTGACCACACCCACCGAGGCGGCCGCCATCGCCGCCGCCTACGCGCTGCTGCTGGCGTACTTCGGTTATCGCGCCCTGTCGGCGCGGGGCCTCTATGAGGTGCTGGTGGAAAGTACGCGCTCCAGCGCCGTGGTCACGCTGATCATCGCCGGCGCCTTCGTGGTCAACTATGTGGTGGCGGCCGAACAGGTGCCGGTCCAGCTCGCCGAATGGCTGGCCGGGCAGGAAGTGTCCTCCACCGCCTTTCTGCTGCTGGTGGCGCTCGCCTTTCTGCTCGCCGGCTGCTTTCTCGATGCCACCACCATGCTGCTGGTGCTCGTACCGCTGGTCCTGCCCAGCCTCGATCGCCTGGGCATCGACCGGGTGCATTTCGGAGTGACCATCACCGTCAACATCATGATCGGCCTGATCACGCCGCCCTACGGCGTTCTGCTGTTCGTGATCAACGGCCTGACCGGCATTCCGCTGCGTGACATCATCCGCGAGCTCTGGCCGTTTCTCGGGGTCCTGCTGTTCGCCCTTCTGCTGATGCTGCTGGTGCCCGAAACCGTGCTCTGGCTGCCGCGGCAGTTCGGCTACGGCGGCTGAAGCGCGATCATTTTCGGAGTATCAGCTTGACCTTCTGCCCCGGCTGCACGGAAACGCCCCTGCCGAGGGCGTTGAGGACCAGGAAATGTTCCCGCGGCAGGCGTGCGATCGCCATGCGCGCGGCCAGCCCGTCCACGGTCTCGCCACGCGCCACCCTGTGGATCACGATCCGGAGGGGCTTGAGCTTCGCGGCCGCCGCCGGCGACAGCAGCTCGAAACTGTCGAGGACCTCCTCGAAACGCCGGCGCTCGGCCCGGTCCATCCTCCTCGGCAGGTAGAGAAAGCGGTAGACCACTCCGCCTTCGCCGGCGATGGCCCCGAGGAAGACGCGCCGACGCTCGCCACCGATACGCATCCGGGTGATCGCGATCACCGCTTCATAGCCGCGATCGGTACGTCCGGGTTCGAGCCGATCCAGATCGAGCTCGTCGGCCCAGACGCGGCGGACATAGCGGGTCAGCGAGATGCCGGGCTTGCGCTGGCCCATGTCGAACAGCAGCAGGCGTTTCCGCTTCTTGTCGATGCCCACCACCCTGTCCGGATTGTTCTGCAGCCGGATCCCCTCGGGTGCGGTGAACCGGAAGCGCAGCACCGGATGGACGAAGCTGCGCCCCTCCACCCAGCCTTGGGCGGGGCTGTCGCCATAGACCATGCCGTCGATCGCCGCCAGCAGCCGATCCCGGTTGGTCATGCCGCCGGCGGTGGCCATCGCCCGGGCGGCGGCGCGCCGCACCCGGTCGACGGTGCGCGGGTGGCTCGCCAGCCAGCTCGGCACCTCCTGCTTGCGGCCGCCGCGCAGTTTGGCCTGCAGCGCGTCGTAGCGTTCGAGGGTGTCGAGGAAGGAAGCCATCGCCCGGGCATCGTAACCGGCCCGCACCAGGTAACGGATGCCGAGCTCGTCGGCCTCGTATTCCTGCTCCCGCGAGTAGCCCTGCACATAGGCGGTGGCGGCGAGATTGCCGAGATCGGCGCCCAGCCGCGCGCCGCTGTCACCGAGCAGAACCGCTCCCAGAATGGTGGCGCCGAGGGCGCCGATCTGTCCCAGAAGTGCCTGGTCGTAACGCAGCGCCGCATGTCGCGCGGCGACGTGCCCGATCTCGTGTCCCAGCACGCCGGCGAGCTCGGCCTCGTCGTTGACCAGCGCCAGCAGGCCGCGGGTCACGTAGACGTAGCCGCCGGGCAGGGCGAAGGCATTGACCACCGGCGTGTCGAGCAGGGTGAAGGTGAATTGGAGCTGCGGCGTGTCGGAGACCCGGGCGACGCGCTGGCCGACCTTCTTCACATATGCTGCGAGTTGCGGATCCTCGTAGGCGCCGCCGAAGGATTTGAGAATCTTGGGATGTTCCTTGCGGCCGAGCTTGGCTTCCTCGGCCGGTGTCATCGAGGTGTACTGGACTTCGCCGGTGGCCGGGTTGCGCACCGGCGTGCAGGCCGCGAGACCCAGCGCTCCGGCCAGCACGAAGGCAGTGACGCGGCGCAGAAACGGAGGCTTTCGAATCATTCCAGCACCTCGATCTGGCGGCGATCCGTGACTTCGATCATGGGACCACCGGCTTCGAAAATCCAGCCGCGGACGCGCAGTTCGCGGCCGGCCAGCGCCTCTGGATCGAGACCCTCGCGGGCGAAGGCGCGAAGGCGTCCGACACGGATCCGCACGGTGAAGTCGCGCCGCCGGTCCTCACCGAAGTTCAGATAAAGGAACGTGCGACCGCGGCCGACACGACGGGCACGCCCTTCCACCACGACAAAGCGCAGGGGCCGGGAGCGCACACGCTCGGCGGCCGCCGGCAGGCCGCCATCCCTCGACCAGACGCCGAGGCGGGCCCGGCGAGCCTCGGCCTCGATGGCGAGCAGGGCCTCGACGACCTCGCTTTCGGCGGTCCGCGGTTCCACCACGGCCAGGCCACGTCCCACCAGCCGGGCCTGCAGCCATCCGCCCCCGGGATCGGCGATCTGGGCGAGCAGGCGTCCGTAGCGGTCCAGGCTCCGGCGCGTTTCCGCGAGGCGGAGTCGATGTTCGGCGAGCAGGCGCTCGAGCAGGGCGCGCGCCTCCTCCTGCCGGCCTTCCGGTACGAGAATCCCCGCCGTCAGCACGGTTCGGCCGTCACCCAGGGTGAGGCGGGGTCCGTCGGCGATGGCGGCGAGTTCGACGGGCTGCGACCAGTCGAAGGCCGGGGGTTCCGCGGCCGGCGCCGGCGATGCGGCGATCAGAGCCAGCAACAGCAACCACGACCATGCCCCCGGCCGGAGCCCGCCGCCGCCCCTTGTCGCGCGGCTTTTCGGACTGATATAAGGGCCGCCGGGCGCCCGTAGCTCAGCAGGATAGAGCATCGGATTCCTAATCCGAACCGGCCTTCGCGGCAAGAACCGCCGCTCCGCTTTTACCTCGGGAACCGGCAAC
>CAYYZI010000057.1:0-9723 GCA_964475675.1 uncultured Geminicoccaceae bacterium | reverse complement strand
GGCCCGGCCACCGCCGCGCTCCGACCATTGCCGGCAGCCGGCTGACCGCCGGGGGATCTCGGGTCGTGCCGGACCGCGCGCCCCCACCGCGCCCGGGACCGTCGTCACGAACCCCATCGCCGTCGCGGCCGCGGCGAATGCAGCAGATCCGCCCGCTCGCTGGCCGGCAGGGGCACCCGCCGGCCAGGTGGCGGGCCGATTCAAACATTTTCGCCGTTGATCCGACGCAGCAACTCGTCGAGACGGCGGACCGGAACGCAAATGGCCTCTTTGAAGTGCCAGCCTCCGTTCCGCTGTTCGAAGTTCGCCGCGACTGTCATGGAGGCGACCACACAACCGGTCGGCACCGCCCACTGCTCGCTATGGACAAAGCCTCGGCAACCCCCGGGTTCCTCGGGGTCACCGGCGAGACAGGCCACGATCACCAGCGCGATCATGACCGAATCTCGGAAAGGCGTGTAAGCACACGCGCACGCGGATGCGTGTCGCCCGGCTCGGCCGTCTGGCGGCTCACTTGGCGGCGACGGGTGGGAGCGTTGTGCGGTTCGGTCTCGTGTGGGGGAAGGTCGAAATCATGGTGATCGACGCAAAGGAACAATGCCATTTCGCCTCTCCGAATTGATTTGCGAACGGTCGACCACGCGTGGAGCCAACCGGCAATGCGGGTCGGCGGGGCGACATACGATGGCGGTATCGCCGTTGCCACGCGATCGCGAGGGCTGGAATCGTTCATTCGGTGTACAATGCAAAATATCTTACATTATGCTGGTTCCAAAAGCCAGTCACCGGGCGGCAAAAGGTTCACGTCCCACAAATTCGGCCGAAAGCCGATGAAACGGAGTCGCCGCGAATCTCGTCACCATCACCGGTGGCCGTGTTGCAAAGCCCCCATCCGCGCATTCCTGTTTCGCTTTCGCCTATCGCCTCTTCATGGCCCTCGGCCAGGCGGAGCGCGGGGCGCGCCATCTGTGGGGGGCGCTGCAGAGGGCGCTGGAGCCGGGCCCGGCCACCGCCGCGCTCCGACCATTGCCGGCAGCCGGCTGACCGCCGGGGGGCGTCACCAACGGCGCGTGTCTCACCGGCTGTCCGACAGGCAATGGTTGATCCCTCGCGCGACCTCGGCCAAACTTCGGCCACAATGACGACCGACCGACCGGTCGGGACGGAAACAAGGAGGGAGTGGGGCGATGGCCGACAAATCGCGACATGGGCGCAGTGCGGGCGGGCTCATCCTGCCGCGGCGCCATTTTCTCGGCAGCACGGCGCTGCTCGGTGCCTCGGCGGCGCTGGCACCCGGCCTGCTGCGCCGGGCCTGGGCGGCGGAACCCAAACGCGGTGGCAACCTCAAGCTCGGCCTCGACGGGGCGGCCGCCACCGACAGCCTCGATCCGGCGACCTACACCGCCACCTACATGCAGACCGTCGGCTACCAGTGGGGCAACTGCCTGGTCGAGCTCAGCGAGAAGGTCGAAGCCATTCCGGAGCTGGCCGAGAGCTGGGAGGCCAATGCCGACGCCACGGTCTGGGTGTTCAAGCTCCGAAAGGGTGTCCTCTTCCACAACGGCATGGAGATGTCGGCGGCCGATGTGGTCTACTCGGTCAACCATCACCGCGGGCCGGATTCCAAATCGGGTGCCAAGGGGTACCTGGAGGTGATCAAGGAGGTCAAGGCGACCGGCAAGTACGAGGTCACCTTCGAACTCGAAACCCCGAGCGCCGATCTGCCCTATGTGCTGTCCGACTATCACGTGCTGATCGTGCCCGATGGCAGCGATTTCACCAAGCCGATCGGCACCGGACCCTACATCATCGAGAGCTTCGAGCCGGGCGTGCGCACCCTCGCCAGGCGCAACCCGGACTACTGGAAGGAAGGGCGCGGCTGGGCGGATTCGGTCGAGACCCTGGCCCTCAACGACCTCACCGCCCGCACCAGCGCCCTGCAGACCGGCGCCGTCCATTTCATCAACCGGCTCGACCCCAAGACCGTGCATCTGCTGGAGCGGGCGCCCGGCGTTCTGGTCATCGACGTGCCCAGTGCCGGCCACTATACTTTCGTGATGCGTTGCGACACGCCGCCCTTCGACAACAACCACCTGCGGCTGGCGCTGAAATGGGGGATCGACCGCAAGGAGCTGGTCGACAAGATCCTGCGTGGCTACGGACGCATCGGCAACGATCATCCCATCCCCGATTTCGATCCCTTCTTCAACACCGAGCTGCCGCAGCGCGAATTCGATGCCGACAAGGCCAAGTTCCACCTCAAGAAGTCGGGTTACGACGGCCCCATTCAGCTCCACATCGCCGATGCGGCCTTCACCGGCGCCGTCGATGCCGCCCAGCTCTACGCCCAGCATCTGGCCAAGGCCGGCATCAAGCTCGACATCGTGCGCGAGCCCAATGACGGCTACTGGTCGAACGTCTGGATGAAGAAGCCCTTCGTCGGCTCCTACTGGGGCGGCCGGCCCACCGCCGATCTGATGTTCTCGGTGGCCTACAAGTCGGATGCGCCCTGGAACGAGAGCTTCTGGAAGCGTCCCGAATTCGACAAGCTGCTCATCCAGGCCCGGGCCGAGCTCGACTTCGAGAAGCGCAAGCAGCTCTACTGGGAGATGCAGCGCATGGTCTGGGAGGATGGCGGCGAGATCATCCCCATGTTCAACAATTACCTGTTCGGCTCGCGGGACAACATCGAGGGCTTCGTCCCGGTGCCCGTGCTGACCGGCCTCAGGGTTTCGGAGCAGCTCTACTTCACCGACCTCTGAGACCGATGCATCCACTCCTCAAGCTCGTCGCCCAGCGCCTGGCGCTGGGCGCGGGCACCCTGTTCGTCGTCTCCCTGCTGATCTTCGCCGGCACCCAGATCCTGCCCGGCGACGTGGCCCAGGCGATCCTCGGCCAGTCGGCGACCCCCGAGGCGGTGGCCGCGATCCGCCAGGATCTCGGGCTCGATCGCCCGGCCTGGGTGCGCTACATCGACTGGCTGACGGGCTTTCTGCAGGGCGATCTCGGCACTTCGCTGGCCAACCGCGTGCCGATCTCGGAGATGATCGCCGGCCGTCTCGAGAACACCCTGTTCCTGGCCAGCGTGGCGGCGGCCATCGCCGTACCCATCGCCATCACCCTCGGGGTGATCGCCGCCCGCTACCGCGAGACCTGGCTCGACAAGACCATCTCCATCATCACCCTGTCGGCCATTTCCATGCCGGAATTCTTCATCGGCTACATCCTCATCTTCGTCTTCGCGGTGAAGCTGTACTGGGCCCCCTCGATTGCCAGCGTGTTCCCGGGCATGAGCTTTCTGGACCGGGTCTATGCCATCTCCCTGCCGGTCGCCACCCTGTCGATGGTGGTGATCGCCCACATGATGCGCATGACCCGGGCGGCGATCATCAATGTCATGGCCAGCCCCTATATCGAGACCGCCGAATTGAAGGGCCTGACCCGCTCGCGCATCACCCTCCACCATGCCCTGCCCAACGCCCTGTCGCCGATCATCAATGTGGTGGTCATCAACCTCGCATATCTGGTGGTCGGGGTGGTGGTGGTGGAAGTGGTGTTCGTCTATCCCGGCATGGGCCAGCTGATGGTCGATGCGGTGGCCAAGCGGGACGTGCCGGTGGTGCAGGCGACCGGCATCATCTTCGCGGCGACCTACGTGCTCCTCAACCTCACCGCCGATGTGCTGGCGATCCTCGCCAATCCGCGCATCCGGCACGCGAGATAGGCGATGCGGCTGCGCCCCAGTGTCGCCGTCGGCTTCGCCATCATCGCCATCTATGTGGCGGCGGCCCTGCTCGGCCCGCTGCTGGCGCCCTATGGCGAGGCGGAGGTGGTGGGCGATGTGTGGGAGCCCTTCTCGGCCCTCCATCCGCTGGGCACCGACAGTCTCGGCCGCGACATGCTGAGCCGGCTGCTGTGGGGCGCCTCGCGGACCATCGGCGTGGCCCTGGCCGCCACCCTGCTGTCGTTCACCATCGGCATGACGCTGGGATATCTGGCGGCGGTGCTGGGCGGCTGGGTGGACATGATCCTGAGCCGCAGCATCGACACGCTGATGGCCATTCCCACCCTGATCTTCGCGCTCGTCGTGCTGGCCGTGCTGCCGCCTTCGGTGGTGATCCTGATCCTGGTCATCGCGGTTCTGGACTCGACCCGCGTGTTCCGTCTCGCCCGGGCGGTGGCAATGGACATCGTGGTGATGGATTTCGTGGAGGTCGCCCGGCTGCGCGGGGAAAGGCTGGGCTGGATCATCTTCCGCGAGGTGCTGCCCAACACCCTGCCGCCGCTGATCGCCGAGTTCGGCCTGCGCTTCTGCTTCGCCTTCCTGTTCCTGAGCTCGCTGTCCTTTCTCGGGCTCGGCATCCAGCCCCCCGCCGCCGACTGGGGCGGGATGGTGCGCGACAACGCCAATGCCATCAGCTTCGGCCTGCCGATCCCGCTCATCCCGGCGGCGGCCATCGCCATTCTGACGATCGGCGTCAATCTGGTGGTCGACTGGCAGCTCGAACGCTCCTCGATCGCGCGGCGCGGAGCCTGAGCCATGGAGCTGCTTCTCCAGATCCGCGACCTGCATATCGAGGCCCTGACCGAGGACGGGGTCTGGCAGGAGATCGTCAAGGGCGTCTCGCTCGAGCTGGAGCCGGCGCGGGTACTGGGCCTGATCGGCGAATCGGGTGCCGGCAAGTCGACCATCGGCCTCGCCGCGCTGGGCTACGCACGTCACGGCTGCCGGCTGGCCCGTGGTTCCATCCTGCTCCAGGGCGAGGAGCTGTTCGGCGCCACCCCCGAGAAACTTCGCCACATCCGCGGCGTGCGGGTGTGCTATGTGGCGCAGTCCGCGGCTGCCGCCTTCAATCCCGCGCACCGTCTCGACGATCAGGTGATCGAGGCGGCGGTGCAGCACAACATTCTCTCCCCGGCGGAGGCCCGGGCCGAGGCCCGGCGCCTCTATGAAAAGCTCAAGCTGCCCGACCCCGAGCTCTTCGGCCGGCGCTATCCGCACCAGGTTTCGGGCGGCCAGCTGCAGCGGGCGATGACGGTGATGGCGATGGTCCCGCGGCCCGATCTCATCGTCTTCGACGAGCCCACCACCGCCCTCGACGTGACCACCCAGATCGAGGTCCTCGCGGCCATCAAGGACGCCATCGCCGACGAGGGCATGGCGGCCATCTACATCACCCACGATCTGGCGCTGGTGGCGCAGATGGCCCACCGGATCATGGTCCTGCGCGACGGGCTGGAGATCGAGGTGGGGCCGACCGAACAGATTCTGGAGGCGCCGCGGGAGGAATACACCCGGGCCCTGGTCAATGTGCGCCGGGTGCAGAAGCCGGAAAAGCCGCGTACCGGTGCGCCGCCGCTTCTCGAAGTGCGCCATGTCGATGCCGCCTACGGGGCGGTGCCGGTGCTGTTCGACGTCTCGGTCAGCCTGGAGGCGGCGCGCACCGTGGCGGTGGTCGGCGAGTCGGGCTCCGGCAAGTCGACCCTGGCCCGGGTGATCACCGGCCTGCTGCCGCCTCGCGCCGGCGAGGTGCTGCTCGATGGCACGGCCCTGCCGCCGGCCCTCAAGCAGCGCAGCAAGGACCAGCTCCGCCGCATCCAGCTCATCTACCAGATGCCCGATGTCGCCCTCAATCCGCGCCAGAAGGTCGAGGAGATCGTCGGCCGGGTGCTGTCCTTCTATTTCGGCATCAACGGTGCCGAGCGCCGCCGCGAGGTCGAGCGGTTGCTGGACGAGGTGGAGTTGCCGGCGGGCTTCGCCGACCGCTATCCGACCGAGCTGTCGGGCGGGCAGAAGCAGCGCATCTGCATCGCCCGGGCCCTGGCCGCCCGGCCCGAGGTGATCATCTGTGACGAGGTCACCAGCGCACTCGATGTGCAGGTGGCCGACGCGGTACTGCGTCTCTTGCTGCGTCTCCAGGAGGAAACGGGCGTGGCCTATCTGTTCATCACCCACGATCTGGCGACGGTGAAGGCGATCGCCGACGATATCGTGGTCATGCTCGAAGGCAGGGTGGTGGAGCAGGGGCTGAAATCGGAGATCCTCTCCCCGCCCCACCATCCCTATACCGATCTCTTGCTGTCCTCGGTGCCGGAGATGGAGGTGGGCTGGCTCGATCGGGTGCTGCGCGAGCGGGCCGAAAGGAAGGCCCGCGGCGAAGCGGTGATGGAGGCCGCCGACCGCTAGGAGGCGGCACTCCGCAGGCGCCCCAGCATCCGCGCGAGCGTCCGGTCGCGATCGACGAAATGGTGCTTCAGCGCGCCGCCCACATGCAGGGCCAGCAGCAGGAGGAACAGGGGCTGGGAGAGGAGTTCGTGCAGCTCGCCCCAGAACTCGCCGCCTTCCGCCTCGCCATACTCCTCTTCGTACTCCTCCTCCTCGAACCAGCCGCTGCGGAGAGAGGGCTCGCCATAGAGAGCGGGCGTCGGTGGCGAGGGCGCGCCGGCGGCGAGTTCGACGCCGAAGAAGGTGAGCGGGCGACCGTCGCCCAGCACACCGCCGATGCCGCTGGCGACGATCAGCAGGGTGAGCAGCAGCAGGGCCACATGGACGCCGCGCGCGAGAACGCGCTCGAGCGGGCTGCGCGAGAGCGGCTCCGGCTTGGGGTTCACGAGCCGCCAGAGAATCCAGATCACCACCAGTACGCCGGTCAGCAGCCCCAAGGAAACATGCAGATCATAGACGAGGGTGCTGCCTTCCGCCTCCTCGCCGACGAGACCGAGGGCGAAATTGCCGATCATCAGGACGGCCACCGACCAGTGCAACGCCCTGGTCACCGGACCATAGCCTTCCGCTGTGTCGCGCAATCTCGTCATTGGCGGAATATCCCCCGTTGCATTGCACAACTTCCGGGTCGATCACCGGAAGAATTGTCCGGGGCGGAACCGCGGCTCCGCCCCGGGTCGCGGAGATTCAGTCGTCGTCGTCGCCACGGTAGCGACGATACTCGTGGCGCTCCTTCTTCCCCTTGCCCATGCGGCGCATCTCGGCGGGCTCGATGACGCCGTCACCGTTCCTGTCCATCCGCCAGAACATGCGCTCGACGACGGCCCCGAACTCCTCCCTGGTCACCTGGCCGTCGGCGTCGGTGTCGTGCATCTGGAAACGCCGGACCATCATCGGCCGGGTATAGTCGAGCCAGAGCTGCTCGTACTCCTTGACGGTGAGCTTGCCGTCGCCGTTGGTATCGTACTTCTCCAACTCCTTGGCGCGGGCCTCGAGGGCTTCCTTGCGGGTGATCTTGCCGTCCCCGTCGAGGTCCAGCTTCTGCAGCATGCCACCCGGACCACCGCGCCACATCGGACCCTTGCCGCCCATCATCATCATGAAGCCCATGCCATAGTGATCATCGTCCCAGCTCGGATCCGCATAGGCGCCGCCGACCAGCGCCGTCCCGCCGATGAGGGCGGCTGCGGCTCCGGCGACTGTCAGCTTCTTCCAGGTTTTCATGACGCGACCTCCTTGTGTTGTGCCTGGCCTCGATATGGGGGGTGAAGGTCGCAGAACTATCGTCGCCGGGACCCCCAATGGTAACGGATCTTTCGAGAGCTGGCCTTTGTGACATTCCGTGACAATTTCCCTGTCCGCAGAGGCCGCCCGGATCGTGCTAAGGGCCCATCCATGATGGACGGATCCGACCGATGGAGCAGACGCCCCACATTCTCGTCGTCGACGATCACCGCGAGATCCGCGACGCGCTCGGCAAGTACCTGCAGCGCCACGGCTATCGCGTCTCGGTGGCCGGCGATGCCCGCGAAGCGCGACGGGTGCTCGCGGGGCACGCCATCGATCTGCTCATTCTCGACGTCATGATGCCCGGCGAGGACGGTCTTTCCCTGTGTCGGGACCTGCGCGCGCGGAGTTCCATCCCGATCATCCTGCTCACCGCCATGGCCGAGGATACCGACCGCATCGTCGGCCTCGAGATCGGCGCCGACGACTACGTCACCAAGCCCTTCAACCCGCGCGAGCTGCTGGCCCGGATCAAGGCGGTGCTGCGGCGCGTCCATGCCCTGCCGCCGACCCGCGAGCCGGTCCAACATGGCCGGCTGCGCTTCGGCGACTGGGTCTTCGATCCGGCCCGCCGCGAGCTCCTGCGTGAGGACGGCGTCACGGTGCCCCTGAGCACCGCCGAATACCAGCTCCTGCTGGCCTTCGTACGCCATCCGGGGATGGTGCTGAGCCGTGATCAGCTGCTCGATCTGGCCCGCGGTCGCGAGGCCCAGCTGTTCGACCGTTCCATCGACAATCTGGTGAGCCGTCTCCGGAAGAAGATCGAGAAGGATCCGCGGCGACCGCGATACATCAAGACCCACTGGGGCGGCGGCTACAGCTTCGTCGCCGAGGTGAAGCGCGCATGAGACGGCTGTGGCCCCGGACCCTCGCCGGACAGCTCGTGCTGCTGCTGATGCTGGCCCTGTTCGGCGCCCAGATCCTGACCTTCGCCATCTTCGCCGACGAGCGCCGGCTGGCCCTGCTGGCGGCCGGCCGCGAACAGGTGATCGCGCGCACCGCGGCGTTGCTGCGCCTGTTGCGGGAGACCCCGGAGGATCTGCATCCGCGCATCGTCCGGGCGGCCAGCGGCAGCCGGCTGCGTTTCATGATCTCCAGCGAAAGCCTGATCGATGCCGGGGATCCGCGCCATCGCGACAACATCGTGGTCCGGCATCTCGGTCGCCTGATCGGCTCCGGCGGTGTGCCACCGCGCATTCTCGCCGATACCGAGGAAACCTCGCGCCTCGGTCTGTGGCGGCAGCGCTGGCAGGACATGTTCCGTCGCGGCGATGACGACCACGACGACGAGGAGGACGACGATCACGAGGAGGAGCGGCGCGACAAGCGGATGCGCGGCATGATGCAGTTGATGCGCGATCATCCGGTGCGGCGCCTGCCGGGAGGACGCAGCCTGGTTCTGTCGGTGGCGCTCGGTCCGGACCGCTGGCTCAACGTCGAGACCGTGGTTCCCGCTCCGGCACTGGCCTGGGCCGCACCCTCCCTGCTCGCCTCGCTCTTGGCCGGCCTCGCCATCTCACTGATCACCGTGCTCGTGCTGCGGCGCATGACCCGACCACTCAAGGGCCTGGCCCGGGCCGCGGACGCCTTCGGCCGCGGTCTCGAAGTGGCGCCGCTCGAGGAGGGTGGCCCCGAGGAGATCCGCCACACCGTGCACGCCTTCAATCTGATGCAGGAACGGCTCAAGCGCTTCGTCGAGGACCGCACCCGCATGCTGGCGGCGATCGGCCACGATCTGCGGACGCCGATCACCTCGCTGCGCATCCGCGCCGAGTTCGTCGAGGACGAGGAGACCCGCGCCAAGATCATCGAGACCCTCGACGAGATGCAGCGCATGATCGAGGCCGCGCTTTCCTTCCTGCGTGAGGAGGCGGCGACCGAGCCGGCGCGCACCGTCGATCTCGCCGCCCTGGTCGAAAGCCTGGTGGCCGACAGCGCCGATCTCGGCTGGCAGGTCGATTTCCGCGCCGAGGCCCGGCCGGTACTGCGCTGCCGCTCCGATTCGCTGCGCCGCGCCCTCCGCAACCTGATCGAGAACGCGGTGCGCTATGGCGAGCGCGCCCGCGTCCTGCTCGAGCGCGGCCGCGACGAGGTGCGGATCATCGTCGAGGATGACGGGCCCGGCATCCCGCCGGAGATGATGGAGCGGGCCTTCGAGCCCTTCTTCCGCCTTGAGAAGAGTCGCTCGCGGGAGACCGGCGGCATCGGCC
>CAYYZI010000056.1:0-9864 GCA_964475675.1 uncultured Geminicoccaceae bacterium | reverse complement strand
CCATCTCCATTGCCAGAGGCGGCCGATAGCCGACCCTGCGCGCCGGGTCAAACGCGGCGAGCGTTTCGATCTCGAGATTCCGCCGGCGCGGCCCGCCTCCCCGCTCCCCGAAAGCCACGCCCTCGACATCCTGTTCGAGGACGAGCATCTGCTGGTGCTGGTCAAGCCGGCCGGCATGGTGGTGCATCCGGCTCCCGGGCACAGCGGCGGTACCCTGGTCAATGCCCTGCTCGCTCATTGCGGCGACAGCCTCTCCGGCATCGGCGGGGTGGCCCGGCCGGGCATCGTCCATCGTCTCGACCGCGAAGTGAGCGGGGTGCTGGTGGTGGCCAAGCACGATCGCGCCCATGTCGGGCTGGCCGGCCAGTTCACGCTGCACAGCGTCGAGCGCCTCTATGAGGCGGTGGTGTGGGGCCTGCCGGCGGAGATGGAAGGGGTGATCGACCGCCCGATCGGCCGCCACCGGCACGACAGAAAGCGCATGGCGGTGGTCGAGGGCGGCAAGCGGGCGGTGACCCGCTATCGGGTGATGGAGGCGGCCGGTACCCGCGCGGCGCGCCTCGAAGTGGTGCTGGAAACCGGCCGCACCCATCAGATCCGCGTCCATCTTTCGAGCCTCGGCCATGCACTGCTCGGGGACCGCCTCTACCGGCCCCGCCGGTTGCCGCCGCTGGCCCCGGAAACGCGGCAGTGGCTCGAGTCCCTCGATCGCATCCTGCTCCACGCCCGCCTGCTCGGGTTCGACCATCCGGTGACCGGCGAAAGGCTGCGTTTCGAGAGCCCGGCGCCGGCTCTCTTGACCGAAGCGCTTGAACGGCTGCGCGACTAATTTATTGTCCATCGCATTCGGTCCCGAAGCGGGACCTCGCCGGGCCGGAGGGTGACGGCCGGCCATCTGCGAAGGGGGAGGATTCCAGCTCATGGCCCGTCTTCCGACCGTTCCGGCCGAAAGCAGCGGCCTCGCACGCTATCTCGAAGAGATCCGGCGCTTTCCCATGCTCGATCCGGAGGAGGAGTACATCCTCGCCAAGCGCTGGAAGGAGCATGGGGACGTCGAATCCGCCCACAAGCTGGTGACCAGCCATCTGCGTCTGGTGGCCAAGATCGCCATGGGCTATCGCGGCTACGGCCTGCCCATGAACGAGATCATCTCCGAGGGCAACGTCGGCCTGATGCAGGCGGTCAAGCGCTTCGATCCCGATCGCGGCTACCGGCTCGCAACCTATGCCATGTGGTGGATCCGGGCCGCCATCCAGGAATACATCCTGCGCTCCTGGTCGCTGGTGAAGATGGGCACCACCGCGGCCCAGAAGAAGCTCTTCTTCAATCTGCGGCGGCTCAAGAGCCGGCTCGACGAGTTCGAGGAGGGCGATCTCAGCCCCGAATCGGTCAAGGAGATCGCCGACACCCTCGATGTCGCCGAGCAGGATGTGATCGAGATGAACCGCCGGCTGGGCGGCCCCGATCATTCCCTCAATGCCATGCTGCGGGCGGACGGCGATTCGGAATGGCAGGACTGGCTGGTGGACGACAGCGAGTCGCAGGAGGAGACGGTGGCCGAGCAGGAGGAGCTCGACTATCGCCGCTCGCTGCTGGCCGATGCCATGGACGTGCTCAACGACCGCGAGAAGCACATCCTCACCGAACGGCGGCTCAAGGAACCGGCCACCACCCTCGAACAGCTTTCCGGCCAATACGGCATCTCGCGCGAGCGGGTGCGGCAGATCGAGGTGCGGGCCTTCGAGAAGCTGCAGAAGGAGATGAAACGGCTGGAGCAGCAGCGGGCGCTGGAAGCGGCCCGCCAGGCCCCGCCCCTGCCCCCACCGAGCTGACCGGGAATAGACCGGCTCCCGCCGACGTCCGCTTCAGGGGCGGATCGTCAAGGGAGCCGATACGGTGCCTGCGCTCGCGAGAAGGGAATTTCTGGCCGGCCTCGCCACCGGCGCGCTCGGCAACGCCATGGTGCAACGCCGGGCCGGTGCCGCGGGTTCGGGCATCATCGCCATCGGTCATGCCGATCCGGCCGGCGTTAGCCTGCTCGATCCGGGGCGCGGAGAACCGCTCGCCTTCCTGCCGCTGTCACACGAGCCCGCACAGCTTCTCGTCGACCCGTTCGGGCGCCGGCTGCTGGCGAGCGATTACGACAACGGGATCAGCCGGATCTCTCTCGCCGGGCACCCCGAGGCGCGCTATCTGCCGCTGCCCTTCATGCCGGTGCACATGCAGGCGACCCCGCGCTGGCACATCCTGGCGATCAACGGCCTCACCGAGGAGGGGATGTGGCTCGCGGATCCCGATCGGCCGCAGGCCGGTCGCCGCATCCGCGGCCTTTCGGAGCCGCACAACTTCCGCTTCGATCGCGCCGCCCGGCGGCTGCTGGTCGCCGATCGGGGCGGCCGCGGCATCGCTGTCGTGGATGTGGCGCGGGCCGCCGCCATCGGCGCGATCGGCACCGGGGTGATGGGCCGGATGCCGGCGGCTGCGGTTCCCGACCAGCTCGCGGTGAGCGCGGACGAGCGAACGGTGCTGCTGGTCTGCGACGGCTGCGAGCAGGTGGCGGCGATCCCCGTGGATGGCGGCGAGCCGCATCTGGGCCCGGCGCTCGGAGGCCAGCCCGCGCGACCGCGGGCCGATCGCCGCGGCCGCTTTTTCCTGGTGGAGATCGTCGAGACGAGCGAGCTGGTGCTGCTGGCCCCCGACGGTCTGCAGGTGATGGCGCGGCTGCCGCTGGGCGGTGGGCCGGCTTTGCTCGCCCAGCTCTGGTTCGATCAGCTCCTGGCGGTCGCCGCCGAGGGCGGCAGCCGTCTCTTTCTGTTCGATCTCGAAAGGCGGGAGACGGTTGCCGAGCACAGCCTGCCGGGCGGCATCGGCGGGCTGGTCGCCGGCGCCGCGGGAGATCGCCTCTTCCTTCTCCTCGATGCTCCGGCCCGCGTTCTCGGCCTGCGGCTTCCCGATCTCGAGGAGAGGGAACTCGGCCCCCTCGCCGGGCCGACGCGCATGGCCGCCACCGCCGGCAGCCCTTCCTTCTGCGGCTGAGGGGAACCCCCGGGGCGGTTCAGCGGCCGACCGCGTAGCCCTGCATGAAGCGCGGGTTGGCGCCGGCCCGGATGATCCCTTCCCAGCGCGCCGCCGCGCTCACCCTCCCCAGCGACCAGTCCTCCTCCACTGCCACGTCATGGCCGCGGCGGCGCAAGGCGGCGAGGGTGGCGGCGGGAAAGCGCCCTTCCATCACCAGCCGCCCGGGTCGGCATTCGCGCGGATAGAAGGAACTCGGGAAGTGCTCGCTCTGGAATTCCGGAGCGTCGATCGCCTCCTGCAGGTTCAGGCCGAAATGCACGTGGCGGAGAAAGACGTGCAGCGACCACTGGTCCTGATGATCGCCGCCGGGGGTGCCGAACACCATGTAGGGGCGGCCGCCACGCAGCGCCAGGGAAGGGGTGAGGGTGGTGCGCGGCCGCTTGCCGGGGGCCAGGGAGGCGGGCTTGCCCTCCTCCAGCCAGAACATCTGGGCGCGGGTGGACAGGCAGAAGCCCAGTTCCGGGATGACCGGCGAGCTCTGCAGCCAGCCGCCGCTCGGGGTCGCCGAGACCATGTTGCCGAAGCGGTCGATCACATCGACGTGGCAGGTATCCCCGCGCATGCCGCCGTCCTCGTCGGCGGATCCCTCCTCGAGCCGGGCCACCGTGGGCTCGCCGCCGCCGAACAGGCCGGCATGGGCGATGTCCTCAGAGGCGGTGGCGATCCGCACCACCGGCGCGCTGCCATATCCGGGAATGTGCCCGGGTCGCAGCTCCAGCGAGGCGGTCTCACCCACGAGCCTGCGCCGGGCGGCGTTGTATTCCTCCGACAGCAGGGTCTCCATCGGCACCGCGACGAACGCGGGATCGCCGTAGAAGGCCTCGCGATCGGCGAAGGCCAGCTTGGCGCATTCGGTGACGATATGGACGAATTCGGGATCGGTCGCCGACATGCCGTCGAGATCGAAGCCGGCCAGCAGGGCGAGCTGCTGGAGGGCCACCGGTCCCTGCCCCCAGGGACCGGTCTTGCACAGGGTGTAGCCGTGATAGTCGTAGGTGAGCGGCGCCTCCACGGTGGCCGACCAGGCGGCCATGTCCTCGGCCGTCAGCAGCCCGCCATGGCGCCTGCCGGTGACGTCCAGAACCTTCTCGGTGCGACAGAAACGGTCGATGGCCTCGGCGACGAAACCCCGGTACCAGATGTCCCGGGCCGCCTCGATGCGGCTCTCGCGATCCTCGCCCCGGGCGGCGGCTTCCTCGGTGATGCGCCGATATGTGCGAGCCAGCACCGGATTGCGAAACAGGCTGCCGGGCTCCGGCACACCGTCTGCCAGATAGATCGCGGCCGAGCTCGGCCATGCCGTCTCGAACAGCTCGCGCACCCGGGCGATGGTCTGGCAGATCCTCGGCACCAGCGGATAGCCCTGCTCGGCGTAGGCGATCGCCGGCGCCAGCACATCGGCGAGCTCCATACTGCCGTGATCGCGGAGCATCAGCATCCAGGCATCGAAGGCCCCGGGCACCACCGCCGCCAGCAGGCCCGTACCGGGCACCAGATCGAGGCCCATCTCCCGAAACCGGGCGATGGTCGCGGCCCGCGGCGCGGTGCCTTGGCCGCAGATCACCTCCACCCGGTCGCTCTCGCGGGAGTAGTGGATGATCGGCACCTCGCCGCCCGGCCCGTTGAGATGCGGCTCCACCACCTGCAGCACGAAGCCTGCCGCCACCGCCGCATCGAAGGCGTTGCCGCCTCTCTCCAGGATCCCCATGCCGGCGGCCGAGGCCAGCCAGTGGGTGGAGGTGACGGCACCGAAGGTGCCCCGGATCTCGGGTCGGGTCGTGAAAGGTTCCATCTGTCGGCTTTTCTCTTCGGTTGATGAAAATCAGGTGTGGAGTTGCAGGCTGGCGGCGAAAGCGGGCCGGGGAGGCGGCCCGCCCGCCTGCTCGAAGGCATGGGCGAGGCGAATGAGGCCGGCTTCGGACCATGGCCGGCCGATGAAGGAGATCGCCACCGGCAGACCGTGCAGGAGGCCCGCCGGTACGGTGATGCTCGGGTAGCCGGAGATGGCGGCCAGATAGGCGCTCGAGCCCAGCCGATGGTCGCCGTTGACCCAGTCGATGCGCCAGGGCGCACAGGTGGCCGGCACCAGAATGGCGTCGAGATCGCCTTCGGCGAAGGCGGCATCGAGCACCTCGCGGGTGAGGCGCAGGCATTCGGCGCGGGCCGCCCGGTAGACCGGGTTGCCGACCGGCCCCCTGGTCATCGCCCGCTCGAACAGATCCTGGCCGAACCAGCGCAGCACGCGGTCGGCATGGGCATTGTTGAAGGCGATCACATCGGCCAGCGAATGCACGTCGGCGCGGCCGTCGAGCCCTCCCAGATAGGCGTCGAGATCGGCCCGGAAGTCGGTCAGCAACACCTCGAGCTCGGCCGCCCGCACCCTTTCCGCAGGAGTGAGCTCGACCGGCTCCACCAGGATCGCTCCGGCACGTGCCACCCGCTGCACGGCCCCCTCGAAGATGCGGGCGATCCCTTCGTGGTAGCGCGCGAGGTTCCGCCCGACGCCGATCCGCGCCCCTTCCAGCCCGTGCTCGTCGAGATCCGCGGCATAGCTCGCGGGGCGCCGCTGGTCGGCCTCGGCGGTGGCCGGATCGGCGGGATCGCTGCCGGCCAGCACATCGAGGAGCAGGGCCGCATCGGCGACGCTGCGGGCCATCGGTCCGGCGGTGTCCTGGCTGTGGGAGATGGGGAGGATGCCGCGGCGCGAGACCAGACCGAGGGTCGGCTTGATGCCGACGATGCCGTTCATGGCCGCCGGGCTGGTGATCGAGCCGTCGGTCTCGGTGCCGATGGCGAGTGGACAGTAGCCGGCGGCGACGGCCACCGCCGAGCCCGAGCTGGAACCGCCGGGAGTGCGGTCGAGGGCGTGGGGGTTGCGGGTCTGGCCGCCGCGGCTGCTCCAGCCGCTGATCGATCGGCCGGAGCGGAAATTGGCCCATTCGCTCATGTTGGTCTTGCCGAGGATGATCGCTCCGGCATCGCGCAACCGTTCGACGATGAAGGCGTCGGCGGCGGCGTGATGGCCGGCCAGCGCCAGCGATCCGGCGGTGGTCTGCATGCCGTCGCCGGTATCGATATTGTCCTTGAGCAGTACCGGCACGCCGTGCAGGGGGCCGCGCAGCCGCCCGGCGGCCCGCTCGGTGTCGCGTTCGGCGGCGATCGCCAGCGCATCGCGATTGATCTCGATCACCGCCCGCGTGTCCCCGTCGCGCGCCCGGATGGCGGCCAGGAGATGGCCCACCAGGGCCGTGGCAGTGATGGCGCAACCATGCATCAGCATGGCGATGTCGCGCAGGCACAGGAGGGAAGGATCGGGGCCGGTCATCTCAGTGCTCCGCCACTTCGCGCACGTCCAGGAAGTCCCGGAGCGCGTCGCCGATGAAGTTGATCGACAGCACGGTGAGCATGATCGCCACTCCCGGAAAGATGCCGAGCCACCAGGCGCGGGAGATGAAGCTGCGGCCGTCGGCCAGGATCAGCCCCCAGGTCGGGGTGTCGGCCTCCACCCCGAGCCCGAGAAAGGAGAGGCTGGCCTCGCCGAGGATGGCATAGGAGACGCTGACCGTGGCCTGGACGATGATCGGGGCGGTGGCATTGGGCAGCACGTGGCGCCAGATGATGCGCCAGGTGGGGACGCCGACCGTGCGGGCGGCGGCGATGTACTGCTCCTCCTTGATGGTCAGCACCATGGAGCGCGCCACCCGGGCGAAATCGTCGACGAAGGCCAGCGAGATGGCGACGATGATGTTCAGAAGTCCGGTGCCGAACACGGCCACCAGGTAGACGGCGATGATGAAGTTGGGGAAGGCCCATTGCAGATCGATGTAGCGCATGATGATGTTGTCGATCCAGCCGCCGAAATAGCCGGCGACGAGACCGAGCGCGACGCCGATCACCAGCGCGATGGTCACCGTCGAGATGCCCACGAACAGCGAGATCTGGGTGCCGACGATGATGCGGCTCAACAGATCGCGACCGAGATCGTCGGTCCCGAGAGGATGGGCCAGCGAGGGCGGCACCATCATCTCGAACAGCATGTCGTTGGGATCGTAGGGCGAGAGAAACGGGCCGAACAGGGCGGCCAGCACGAACAGGGAAAGGATCAGCACCCCCGCCAGCGCCTTCTTGTCGCGCATCAGCACGCCGCGGAACTGGCGCCAGCCGGCCCGCCGCGGCGGCAGCACTTCGAGCTCGTCGGGCAGGGCGGGGGCGGCCATCATTCGTACCGGATGCGCGGGTCGATCAGCGCATAGAGGAGATCGACCAGCAAGTTGGAGAAGATGAAGATCGCCGAGACCACGAGGATCGCCCCCTGCACCACCGGATAGTCGCGGTTGAGAATGCCCTGGATCAGCACCCGGCCGAGACCCTTGATGGCGAACACGTTCTCGACCACCACCGCACCCGCCATCAGCAGGGCGAAGGCGATGCCGATCACCGTCACCACCGGCACCAGCGCGTTGGGAAAGGCGTGGCGGAAGATCACCACCGCCTTGGGCAGTCCCTTGGCCCGCGCCACCCGCACATAGTCGGTGCGCAGCACCTCCAGCATGGCCGAGCGGATCATGCGGGCGATGATCGCCGAAAAGGCGGTGCCGACCGCCACCGCCGGCAGGATGAGATGGGAGAACCAGGGCCAGAAGCCTTCCGACAGGGGCACGTAGCCGATCGCCGGCAGCCACTGCAGATTGGCGGCGAACAGGATGATCAGCAGGATGCCGACCCAGAAATCGGGCATGCTGAGGCCGAGAAAGGCGATGAAGGTAACGGCATGATCGGCGGCGCTGTTTCGTTTGGTGGCGGCGATCAGCCCGGCCGGCACGGCGATCAGGATGGCCAGCACGAAGGCCAGACCGGCCAGCGACAGGGTGCGCGGCAGGGCCTCCATGATGAGCTGGGAGACCGGCACCCGGCTGCCGTAGATGGAATTGCCGAGATCGCCCTGGAGCATGGCCCAGAACCATTTGCCGTACTGGATCCAGAGCGGCTGATCCAGCCCGAGCTTGCGGCGCAGGGCCTCCACCGCCGCCGCGTCGCCGGCATCGAACAGCATGGCGCCGATGGGATCGCCGGGGACGATGCGCAGCATGAAGAAGACCAGCGTGGCCACCGCCCACATCACGATCAGGGCGCCGATCGAGCGTCTCAGAAGGTAGCGCGACATGCTCGCCGGTCACTCCGGGATCGGCCGGGGCGGCCGGATGGCCGGCCGCCCCGCCGGTTGCCTCAGGACAGGCTCGTGCGATCGAGATCGACGAGCCCGGGGATCCGGCTTTCGCTCGGGAAGTTGACGCGCTTGTGGCGCACCAGCACGTCGGCCGGATGGAACAGGAAGGCGCAGGCCACCTTGTCGGAGGTGATCTGGTTGGCACGACGCACCAGCTCGCGGCGCTTTTCCAGATCGGCGGTGGCGCTCTGCTCCTCGGTCAGCGCATCGACCTCCTTGGAGGAGAAGAAGCCGAAGGGGTATTTCTCCTTGTCGCGCTTGCGGCCGTTGAACTTGGAGTTGGTGGTCATCCAGTCCACCAGCGCATCGTCGGGATCGTAGTCGCCGCCCGAGCCGAGCCGCACCAGATCCCAGTTCATGGTGTCGAAATCGTCGATCAGGACCGGGAAGTCCTTGGTCTGGAGCTCGATCTCGATGCCCAGATTGCGCTTGAGGATGTTGGCGATGATGGTCCCTTCGCGGCGCGCCGCCGGAGTCACCAGCAGTCGCAGCTTCGGAAAGCCCTCACCATTCGGATAGCCCGCCTCGGCCAGCAGGCGGCGTGCCTCCTCGAGGTCGAAGCGCTGGTTGGAGATCTGCGGCAGCTTGTCATCGAAATAGTAGGCCATGGCCTCGTTGACGCTGCCGAAGGCGGGGGTGCCGCGACCGAACTGGGCCTGCTTGATGTAGAGCTCCCGATCGAGAGCCTTGGCGATGGCCAGCCGCACCTTGAAGCCCTTCTCCTGCATCAGCTCCTCGAGCGGCTTGTCGAAGTCGGTCACCCGCATCTTCTCGTGCCAGGGATTGATCCACACCGACTGGAAGCCCGGCCCCTTGCCGATATCCACGATCAGATCGGGATTGGCGAGGAAGCGGTCGACCAGTTCCGGAGCCACCGGATTGCCGCCGATGAGCTGGATGTCGCCGGCCTCGAGCGCCGCCGCCAGCGGCTCGGCATCGATGATCGGCTTGATCACCACCTTGTCGAGCTTGGGCCGTTCGGGATCGTAGTAGTTGTCGAAGCGCTCCAAGGTGACGCCCTGGCCGAGCTGGTGGGCGGTGACCCGGAAGGGCCCGGTGCCGACCGGCTTGAGGCCGTATTCGGAAGTGCCCATGGCCTCCAGCGCGCCGCGACTGACGATGGTCATCGCCCGTCCCGAAGCCCGCTCCAGGGTCTTGACCAGGAACGAGGCCTGGGCCCGCTTCAGCACGAACTTGACGGTATGGTCGTCGAGCTTCTCGACGCTCTGGACGTTGGCCAGAACGCGGCTGTGGATCGACTTTTCGGGGTCCTTGGAGCGGTTGTAGGTGAACAGCACATCCTCGGCGGTGAAGGGATCGCCATTGTGGAAGGTGACCCCTTTCCGGAGCTTGAACACCCATTCGCGACCGTCGGCGGAGACCTCCCAGGTTTCGGCGAGATCGCCCTCGGCCACCAGATCGGCGTTGATATGGGTGAGACCGCTCAGCACGTTGGAGGCGATCTGGAACTGCAGCACCTGGTTGATCTGCGCTGGATCGAGGGTGCGGATCTCGCCCACCCCGGCCCAGCCGCAGACCAGGGTGCCGCCGGGATGGCC
>CAYYZI010000055.1:0-9892 GCA_964475675.1 uncultured Geminicoccaceae bacterium | reverse complement strand
GGCATGATAGGCGCAAAGGGCGCTGCCGGTAAAGGCGGCTGCATCCGCGGCCGCCGCACCCCGGCGCCGGAGAGCCGGGCGGCCGCGTGGCGGTCGTGCAACAGCGGGGGAAAAACGCCACGCGGCGCTCCGCCGGCAAGCGACTTGGCGGGGTGGCGACCTCATATGTGCCGTGATCGACCTCCGACACAATCTGTCCGTTCCGTGTCGCAATTCATGCCATGTCGTGTCGCGTCGTTCTTCGGAAAGGAGAGATGATCATGCGCCTGTCGAGTATCGGGCCTCGCTGCCTGACCGGGCTGTCGGCCGGGATCCTGACCCTCGGGCTGCTCGGCCCGTCCGTGGCTTTCGCGCAATCCGCCGAGGATGTGCAGAAGCAGATCGAGCTCCTGCAGCGTCAGCTCCAGGAAGTGCAGCAGCAGCTCGAGCAGCTCAAGCAGCAACAGCAGAAGACCGGCGAGCAGGTTCGCCAGGCCGTCGAGCAGCCCAGGCTGCCCGCCGGCGTCGCCAAATCCGGCAACAAGCGGGTGCAGCTCACCGTCTCCGGGCAGATCAACCGCGCCGTGCTGTTCACCGATGACGGCGATCGCCAGGACGCCTTCTTCGTCGACAACGACAATTCCTCCACGCGCATGCGCCTTGTCGGCAAGGCACGGGCCACCGAGGAGTTGACCGTGGGCACCCTGTTCGAGGTCGAGTTCCAGAGCAATCCCAGCAATGTCGTCAATCAGGACAACGAGCGCGGGGTCGGCACCGGCACCTTCAACGAGCGCCACTTCGATCTGTTCTTCGATCACGAACGCTTCGGCAAGCTCAGCCTCGGCCAGGGCGACACCGCCTCCAACGGCGCATCCGAGGTCGATCTTTCCGGGACCTCGGTGGTGGGCTATTCGGGCGTGAGCGACATGGCCGGCGGCATCTTCTTCGTCGATGACAATACCGGCCGCACGGCGATCCGCGTGAGCGACGCCTTCAGCAACATGGACGGGCTCAGCCGCGACGACCGGATCCGCTACGACACCCCGGGTTTCGCCGGTTTCGTGGCCTCCGCCTCGGCCATCGCCGACGAGCGCTGGGACGTGGCGCTGCGCTACAGCCGCCAGTACGGCGAGACCAAGGTCGCGGCGGCGGTCGCCTACAGCGATGCGCCCGGCGCCCAGGAGCGCATCGACGGCTCGATTTCGGTGCTGTTCGGCAACGGCTTCAACATCACCGCGGCCGCGGGCCGGGACGATCCGGATCAGGCCGGTCGCGACAATCCGACCTTCGTCTACGGCAAGCTCGGCTATCTCATGGACATGTTCGAGATCGGCCGCACCGCGCTGGCGGTGGATGTCTATGCCGGCAAGGATATCGGGGCCGATGGTGACGATTCTCTCTCGGTCGGCGCCTTCGCCGTGCAGAACGTCGATGTCATCGCCACCGAGCTCTATCTCGGCTACCGCTACTACGATCTCGATCGCGACGGGCTCGATCTCGATCCCGTCAATGCCGTGATGACCGGTGCGCGCATCAAGTTCTGACAGGCGTCGCCGGGCCGGCCGGCGGGCGGTGCTCGGAACCGTGCTGCTGGCCGGCTGGCTCGCCGGCTGCGGCGGCCAGCAGTACAGCTACCGCTCGGGGCGCGAGATCCCGCCGGGGCCGGGCCTGTTCACCGGGGCCGAGGGGGCGGTGGTCATCGGCATCGGCGATGCGCCCGCCGAACGCGAGGGCGAGCGCAAGCCGGCCGAAGGTCTGCCGCCGGCCCGCCCGCCCGCGGGCGGCTATGCGCCTGCCGAATGATCAGCTCAGCGGGCGGTTCATGCGCAGGTCGGACAGGCTCCTCACGGCGACACTGAGCATCGACAGGGCGGGCGTGGTCACGCTCTTGAGATCGGCCAGCAGCCGCCGGTAGCGGACCGGACCGTGGAGCCGGGTATCGAGCCAGGTCTCGACCCGCTCGCGGACCTCGTCGGGGGTGGCGACCACGCCGATTTCCTCGACGCAGGCCAGGGTCAGGCGGCGCAGCACGTTGGACAGTTCTTCCTCGAGGCCGGTCAGCGCCAGCCGGTCCCAGCGGCTCTTGACCGGTGCCCGCCGCAGCTGGGACGACAGCCAGGCGATGTCGAGCGCCGCGCTCAGCGCGAAATAGATGCGGGCCACCGCCAGATAGTCGATCTCCTCGACCGGCGCCTCGGGCTGCCAGCTCTGGGCGGCGGCGACGATGTCCGAGGCCGGAAGGAACAGCGGCAGGGCGCTGACCTGACGGGCCAGGGGGCGCGGCAGGCCGGCCTCGGCATATGCTGCGACCGTACCGGCAAAGGTGATCGCCTGGGCCGGGGCCAGCACTTCCTCGAGCGCGTCGATCACGCGGGCGATGCCGGGGCGGAAGCGCCCGACCGTCTCGCGGATGCCGAGCGGCCGCGGGGCGTGGGCGAGAAACCAGCGGCTGCCGGCGGCCAGCGTGTCGCGCAGGGCGACGAGGATGGCGAGCTGGCGGTCGGCGGTCACCTCGTAGCCCAGGGTTTCGACCTCGCCCCACACCGGCAGCAGGGCGAAGGCGTCGCGGGCGATGACGAAGGCCAGGGTGATGTCGGCCAGATCGGCGCCGGTCTCGTCTTCCATTTCGCTGACGAAGATCTCGAGACCGCGATTGATGATGCTGTTGGCGATCCAGGTGGCGATGATCTCGCGGCGCAGGCGATGCTGGGCGATCTGGTCGGGAAAGCGGCGCCGCAGCTGGCGCGGAAAGTATTTGCGCAGATCGACGAGGAAGTAGGGACGCTCGGGGATGGTGCTGTCGAGCAGGTCCTCGAACAGGGTCATCTTGGCGTAGGCCAGCAGCACCGCCCCTTCGGGGCGGGTCAGCCCGCGACCCTGCCGGCGGCGGGCCTCGATCTCGTGATCGGAGGGCAGGAATTCGAGGGCCCGGTCGAGCCGGCCGCGTTCCTCCAGCTTGCGCATCAGCCGCTGCTGGGCGTCGGTGAGGCTGTCGGTCATGGTCTGGCCGACGCTGAGGGCGAGGTTCTGCAGAACATTGTCGCGCAGCACCAGCTCCGCCACCTCGTCGGTCATCTCCGCCAGCAGCTTGTCGCGCTGCTTCATGGTGATCTCGCCGGCCTCCATCACCTCGCGCAGCAGGATCTTGATGTTGACCTCGTGATCGGAGCAGGAGACGCCGGCCGAATTGTCGATGAAATCGGTGTTGATGCGGCCGCCGCCCAGGGCGAAGGCGATGCGGGCGCGCTGGGTGAGGCCGAGATTGCCGCCTTCGGCGACGACCTTGCAGCGCAGCTCCTCGGCATCCACCCGCACCGCGTCGTTGCTGCGGTCCTGGGCATCGGCGTGGCTTTCGGCCCGGGCCTTGACGAAGGTGCCGACACCGCCGTTCCACAGCAGATCCACCGGCGCCCGGAGAATGGCGCTGACCAGCTCGTTGGGGGTGAGCTGCTCGGCCTCGATGGAAAGCGCGCTCCGCATCTCCGGCGAAATCGGGATGCGCTTGGCACTGCGCCGCCACACCCCGCCGCCCCTGCTGATCAGAGCGCGGTCGTAATCGTCCCAGCTCGAGCGCGGCAGCGCGAACAGCCGCTTGCGCTCGGCGAAGGAGCGGTCGGGATCGGGGTCGGGATCGACGAAGATGTGACGGTGGTCGAAGGCGGCGAGCAGCCGGATCCTGTCGGAAAGCAGCATGCCGTTGCCGAACACGTCGCCCGACATGTCGCCGATGCCGACCACGGTGAAGGGATCGGTGGCCGGATCGATGCCCAGTTCGCGGAAATGGCGCTTGACCGATTCCCAGGCACCGCGGGCGGTGATTCCCATCTTCTTGTGATCGTAGCCGGCCGAACCGCCGGAGGCGAAGGCGTCGTCCAGCCAGAACCCGTATTCGCGGCTGATGGCATTGGCGATGTCGGAGAAGGTGGCGGTACCCTTGTCGGCGGCGACCACCAGATAGGGGTCGTCATCGTCGTAGCGGACCACCCGCGGCGGCGGTAGCACTTCGCCGCTGCGCTGGTTGTCGGTGATGTCCAGCATGCCCCGCAGGAAGGTCCGGTAGCAGCGGATCCCCTCCTCGAGCAGGGCCTGGCGGTCGCCGCCCGCAGGCGGGCGCTTGACCACGAAGCCGCCCTTGGCGCCGACCGGCACGATGATCGCGTTCTTGACCATCTGCGCCTTCATCAGGCCGAGGATCTCGGTGCGGAAATCCTCGCGTCGATCGGACCAGCGGATGCCGCCACGGGCCACCTTGCCGCCGCGCAGATGTACCGCTTCCACATGGGGGGCGTAGACGAAGATCTCATAAGCCGGGCGCGGCGCCGGCATGCGCGGCACCCGGGCGGGATCGAATTTCAGGGAAACGTAGGCCTTGGGGGCGCCGCTCCCGGCGTCCCGCTGGAAGGCATTGGTCCGCAGCGTGGCCTGGATCATCCCGAGATAGGAGCGCAGGATGCGGTCCTCGTCGAGCACCGCCACCTGTTCGAGACGGCCGAGGATCTGGCTGGCCAGCGCCGCGGTGCGCTCCTCGCGTTGCTGGGCGCCGAGATCCGGATCGAAGCGGGCGGTGAACAGCGCCGCCAGCCGGCGGGCGATGCCGCCATTGGCGGCGAAGGTGCGCTCGATATAGGCTTGGCTGAAGGGCGAGCCGATCTGCAGCATGTACTTGCAGTAGGCGCGCAGCACGGTGATCTCGGCGGCATCGAGGCCGGCCGCCAGCACCAGCCGGTTGAAGCCGTCATTCTCGCTGGCGCCGCTCCAGGCGGCGAGAAAGGCGCTCTGGAACTTGTCGCGGATGTCGTCGACGGCGACGCTGCCGCCGGAGGCGATCTGCACCAGGAAGTCGTGGATCCAGAACACCTCGCCCTCGGCGCTGCGGACCTCGAAGGGTTCCTCGGACAGCACCCGCACGCCCATGTTCTCCAGGATCGGCAGGGCATCGGAAAGATGCACTGGCCGCTCCGGGCGGATGATCCGGAAATGGAGCAGATCCTCGGGATCCTCGAGGCGCCGGTAGAGGCGCAGCGCCAGCGGCCCCTCCGTGCCCTCGGCCAGCCGGTGCATGGCGATGACATCGGCCACCGCCGCCCGCGCCGGCACCGCCTCCTGATAGGCGGTCGGAAAGCCGTGACCGTAGCGGCGGAACAGGAGATTGCCGTGCTCCTCTCCCTCGACGTCCAGCAAGGTGGTGTAGAGCCGGTCGTTCCAGTCGGCGGCGGCCTCCACCAGTCGCCGCTCCAGCTCCTCGGCATCGAGATCGGGCGGAATGCCGCGGGGGGTGCGGATGATGAACAGGATGCGGGCCAGCAGGGCCTCGGAGACCTGGGCCTGGAAGTCGGCCTCCTCACTGCCCAGCGCCTCGCAGAGGATCGCCTGGAAGCGGCGGCGCAACGCGGTGTTGTAGCGTTCGCGGGGCACGTAGACCAGACAGGAAACGAAGCGCCCGTACGGGTCCTTCCTGAGGAACAGGCGGATCTGCAGGCGGTCCTGGAGGTAGAGAATGTTGGTGGCGATCTCGAGCAGCTCGTCCTCGCCGATCTGGAACAGCTCGTCGCGCGGGTAGGTCTCGAGAATGTTGACCAGTGCCTTGCCGGCATGGCTGCGGCGATCGAGACCGGCACGCTCCACCACCCGCTCGATCTTGCGCCGCAGCAGGGGAATGCTGAGCGGGCTGCGATTGTAGGCGGCCGAGGTGAAGAGGCCGAGAAAGCGGTGCTCGCCGATCACCCGGCCTTCCTCGTCGTAGCGCTTGACGCCGATGTAATCGAGATACGCGGGCCGATGCACGGTGCTCCTGGTGTTGGCCTTGGTGATCATGATCACCGGCAGCGGCTCGCGGGCGCGCAGGCGCATCTCCGGGGGCATGGCGTCGAAGCTGCGGGAATATTCGCTGGGACCGTAGCCGCGCAGGATGCCCAGCGCGGAATCGGGCTCGCGCCGCAGCCGCATGCCCTTCTCCGGATCCTCCTCCAGCCGGTAGGCGGCGTAGCCCAGCAGGATGAAGTGATCGTCGGCCAGCCAGCGCAGGAAGGCCTCGATTTCCTCGAGATCGGCGGCGTCGACATGGCGCGCGGCGGCCGGCAGATCGGCGATGGCGGTGTCGATCCGCTCGCACATGCGCTTCCAGTCCTCGACCGCGCGGCGCACATCGCCGAGGGTGCGGGCGATATCCTCTTCGAGCCGGGCCAGGAAGGCGCGGTCGCTGTGCCGGTCGACCTCGAAATGCATCCAGCTCTCGGTCAGCAGGCGCTTGCCCTTCGGCTCCTCGAGGATCTCCAGCAGACGCCCGCGGGCATCCCGTCGCACGCGGAGCAGCGGATGGATGACGAGATGGATGCCGAGCCCGTGGCGGCTCAGCGCCATGCTCGTGCTGTCCACCAGAAACGGCATGTCGTCGTTGACGATCTCGACGATGGTATGGGTCGACTGCCAGCCATGCTGCTCGATCTTGGGGTTGTAGGCGCGCAGCTTGGGCTCGCCGGGCTTGCGCTGATGTCCGAAGCGGTAGTGGGAGAGGGCAGCGCCGTAGAGGTCGAGCAGCTCCCGGCTCTCCAGATCGAACGGCGCCACATTGCGATAGAAGCGGCGCATGAAGGCTTCCGCACGGGGCGCCTCGGCGGCCGGCAGCTTCTCGTGCACCAGGGCCACGAGGGCCTCGATGATCTCGTTCTTGCGGTCCTCGCCGCGCGGTGTCATCGGCATTCTCTCCAATACGCGCCTTCGGCGGATGCAACCACAGGCTGGTGCGCGCGACAATAGAAGCTGCCGTCGCGTTTGGTAACGCCCGGTGTGCAGCCTTAGCGTCGAAACCCGAACATATGGTTAACGGCGGGCCCTGCACCCTCCGCCGCGGACGGTCCGCCGGTCAGTCCAGCAGCACTCCCGGCAGCCACAGCGCCACCTGGGGGAAGGCCATGACGATGCCGAGGCCCACCAGCTGCAGCAGGACGAAGGGGATGATGCCCAGATAGATTTCCTGGATCTTGATCTCCTTGGGCGCCACCCCCTTGAGATAAAAGAGGGCGAAGCCGAAGGGCGGGGTCAGGAAGCTGGTCTGCAGATTGACCGCCACCAGGATGGCGAACCAGGGGACGATCAGGGTGACGCCGCCGACATGGTCGGCCATCGCCTGGAGCTGCCGCAGGATGGGGGCAAAGATGGGCAGCACGATGAGGGTGATTTCCAGCCAGTCGAAAAAGAAGCCGAGCACGAATACCACCGCCATGATGACGATCAGCACCCCCCAGTCGTGCAGGCCCGAGCCGAGGATCAGGTCCTCGACCACGAAATCGCCGCCCAGCGAGCGGAACACGTAGGAGAAGGCGGTGGCGCCGACGAAGATGCCGAAGATCATGGCGTTGGTGAGCGCGGTGCGGATCACCACGTCGCGCAGCACCTCGAAGGTGAGGTTGCGCTTGGCGATGGCCAGCAGCACCGCACCCGCGGCCCCCACCCCGGAAGCCTCGGTGGGGGTCGCCCAGCCGAAGAAGATCGAGCCCAGCACCAGAAAGATGAGGATCACCGGCGGGACGAAGCTGCGGATCACCATCAGCAGCAGCGCGCCCATCGAATCGGGACCGACATCGTCGGGCAGGGGTGGTGCCAGATGCGGTCGGAAGCGGCAAAGGATGTTGATGTAGAGATAATACAGCCCGGACAGGATCAGGCCCGGAAACACCGCCGCCATGAACAGGGTGCCGACCGAGATCTGCAGCAGGTCGGCCATCAGCACCAGCATGATCGAGGGCGGAATCAGGATGCCGAGGGTGCCCGAGGCGCAGATGGTGCCGGTCGCCAGGGAGTGGTTGTAGCCGCTCCTGACCATCACTGGCAGGGCGAGGATGCTCATCATCACCACCGAGGCGCCGATGATGCCGGTGGTCGCCGCCATGATGGTGCCCATCAGGGTGACCGACAGGGCGAGGCCGCCGGCCACCCGCCGCAGCAGGATCTCCAGGCATTCGAGCAGATCCTTGGCGACGCCGCTGCGCTCCAGCATCGTCCCCATGAAGACGAACATCGGCACCGCCACCAGCACCAGGTTCTCCGCCGTGCCACCCCAAATCCGCGGTGCCAGATTGAAGAACTCGACGATGTTGAAGACGTCGAAATACCAGCCGATCAGGCCGAAGCCGAAACCCACCCCGCCCAGCACGAAGGCCACCGGATAGCCACAGAACAGCAGCACCGCGAGGGCCGCGAACATCAGCAGGGGAAGCGCATCCTCGAAATACATCGGCCGGGCCCCTCAGCGCGTATCCTCGGGCGGCAGCTCGGGGTCGCCCAGCAGATAATGGAGCCGGTTGAGCAGCACGCTCAGCCCGGCCAGGAACAGCAGCGCGAAACCCAGAGGCATCGCCGCCTTGATGATCCAGCGATGGGGAATGCCGGTGGTCGCCGCCGAGGACTCGTCGAGGGCGAAGGACCGCTCCCAGAAGTTCACCGAATAGTAGACGATCAGCATGCTGTAGGGGATCAGGAACAGCAGGCAGCCGATCACCTCCACCCAGGCCTTGGTGCGGGGCGACATGCGCTCGCGGAGGATGTCGATGCGCACATGCGCATCCTTGAGATAGGCGTATCCGAGGAGCATCAGGAACAGGGCGGCATGGAGATGCCACTCCAGCTCCTGCAGCTTGGTCGAGCCCAGCACGAAGAAGCGGCGGGTGATGACGTCGAAGACGATGACCGCGGCGAGCGGCACCGACAGCCAGGCGAAGGTCCGGCCGACGACGGTGACCAGGCGCTCGAGCGCGCGAGCGAAGCGGAGAGCGGTGCGCATGCGTCGCTGCCCGTCAGGAAGAGAGCGGAACCGGCGCGGGGACCGGCGCCGCGGCGACGCCGGTCCCCCGGAACGAGGAGATTCCCTCCGTGCCGGAGGTCATTTCAGATAGGCGAGATCCTTCCAGGTCGCGTAATGCGCACGGAAGGTCGACAGCGAATCCCAGACCCTGGCGAAGTCCTGATCCTCCTGCTTGAGTTCCTCGACCACCTCGCTCCAGGCGTTGCGCAGCGCGTCGAGGATTTCCGGCGGCCAGCGATGGATCTGCACGCCCTTTTCCTGCAGGGTCTCGATCGCCTTCCACTGGATCGCCTCGCCCTCGGCCAGGCCCTGACGGATGTTGTCGCCGCAGACCATCTCGAGCTGCGCGCGCTGCAGGTCGCTGAGGGCGTTCCACTTGTCGAGATTGATCTCGATCTCGAGGATCGAGGACTGCTGGTGCCAGCCGGGGAAGTAGTAATGCTTGGCCACCTGGTAGAAGCCCAGCCTGAGGTCGATGGCCGGCATCGAGAACTCCGTGGCGTCGATGGAGCCCAGCTCGAGGGCCGGGTAGATGTCGCCGCCGGCAATGAGCTGGGTGGAGACGCCGAGCTTTTCCATCACCCGGGCGCCGAGGCCGAAGAAGCGCATTTTCAGCCCCTTGAGATCATCGAGGGACTTGATCTCCTTGCGGAACCAACCCGATGCCTCGGGCGCGATGATCGCGCAGGGGAGGGGATGGACATTGGAGCGGTGGGCGATTTCCTGCCACAGTTCGAGGCCGCCGCCGTAATACATCCAGGCGAGATATTCCGGCGCCGCCGGGCCGAAGGGAATCGCCGTGAACAGGGGCGAGGCCTTGATCTTGCCGGCCCAGTAGCCGGATGCCGTCCAGGCGGCGTCGATCGAACCCTGGGACACCGCATCCCAGGTCTCGAGAGGCGGCACCAGGGCCTTGGGCTCGTAGAAGCGGATCCGGAACTCGCCGCCGGAGACGGCCTTGATCTTCTCCTCCACGCTCTTGCCGAGCGTGCCGAGCTGCACGAGGCTGCTGGGGAATGCGCTCGCCATCTTCCAGCGGACCGGCTTGGCATCGGCGGCGCCGGAGGCGAGTGCCATCGCCGCCAGAGCGAGCGACGCCGTTGCGAGTCCCAG
>CAYYZI010000054.1:0-9917 GCA_964475675.1 uncultured Geminicoccaceae bacterium | reverse complement strand
CGATCTCTTCGAGCGCCGCGTTGCCGGCCCGCTCGCCGATGCCGTTGATGGTGCATTCGACCTGCCGTGCCCCGGCCTCGATGGCCCGCAGCGAGTTGGCGACGCCGAGGCCGAGATCGTTGTGGCAGTGGACCGAGATCACCGCCCTGTCGATGTTCGGGACATGGTTGCGGATGTAGCGGATGAGATCGGCGAATTCCTCGGGGTAGGCGTAGCCCACCGTGTCCGGGATGTTGACGGTGGTGGCCCCGGCCTCGATGGCGATCTCGATGCAGCGGCACAGGAAGTCGCGCTCGCTGCGCGAGGCGTCCTCGGCGCTCCACTCCACGTCATCGGTCCACTGCCGGGCGCGGGTGACACTGTCCCGCACCCGCTCGAGCACCTGTTCGGGCTCCATCTGCAGTTTCACCCGCATGTGCAGCGGGCTGGTGGCTATGAAGGTGTGGATGCGCCTGCGCTCGGCCGGCTCGAGCGCCTCCCCGGCGCGGTCGATGTCGGCGGCCGAGGCGCGGGCGAGACCGCAGACCACACTGTTCCTGATCCGCTTCGCAATCTCCCGGACGGCCTTGAAATCGCCCTCCGAGGCGATCGGGAAACCGGCCTCGATGACGTCCACCCCCATCCTTTCCAGCACTTCGGCGACCCGCAGCTTCTCGTCGATGGTCATCGAGGCGCCGGGCGACTGCTCGCCATCGCGCAGGGTGGTGTCGAAGATGATGATGCGTTCTCGATCCGAACTGGGACGGCTCATTTCCTGCTTCCTCGCAATGGAACTGACGACGCGACGTTTCGAGATCCCCCTGAGCGCACCTCGAAGACTGGCGGGCTCAGGGGCTCGTAAGTCGGAGGAGCAGGAGATCCTCGGCGGCGAGGAGACAGCGATCCGCAACGGCCGCGCCCTGGCTGGGCAGCCTCTCGGAGCCGAAGGAAAAGGCTCGGATGCGGTTGGTCGTCTCGCTGATCGGTCGCTCTCCGTTCCGACGAGACGCGTCGCGCGACCCGTCCCCGTGGATATGAAGGTAAAGCCGGTTGGTTGTAAAGTGGTTAACGGCAACGGGCCCGGCAAGACGAAAAAGGGGCGAGACCATGAAACCGGAGGAAGATGCGGTGCTGCGCGGCGAGGGCGACGTCAACCTCACACCGCGCCGGACGGCCTATGTGGAGCGCCAGGTCGATGCCGCCGGCAGGGCGCTGCTGGAAACCGATGCCCGCCTGTTCTTCCACCAGTCCCTTTCCACCCCCTGCCTCGACGCCCTGACCGCCAGCCGCGGCAGCCGCCTGGTCACCACTTCCGGCCGCGAGCTGCTCGATTTCCACGGCAACAGCGTGCATCAGCTCGGCCACGGCCATCCCGCGGTGATCGCGGCCCTCGAGCAGGCCCTGGCCGAGCTTCCCTTCTCGCCCCGGCGTTTCACCAACCGCTTCGCCGTCGCTCTCGCCGAGCGCCTGTGCGCGGCGATGGAAGGCGGACCATGGAAGCTGCTGCTGGCGCCGGCCGGGGCGCTCGCCGTGAGCACCGCCATCAAGCTCGCCCGCATGGTCACCGGACGGCACAAGATCCTTTCCTTCTGGGGCAGCTTCCACGGCGCCTCCCTCGATGCCATCTCGGTGGGCGGCGAGGCCCTGTTCCGTCGCGGCATCGGCCCTCTGCTGCCGGCCACCGAGCACATCCCGCCACCGACCCGCGGCCGCTGTCGGTTCGGCTGCACCGAGGCGACGCACGGCAACTGTCTCGCCTATCTCGAGTATGTGCTGGAGGCGGAGGGGGATTTCGCCGCACTGATCGCCGAACCGATGCGCTGGACCACGGTGGAGCTGCCCCCTCCCGGGTACTGGCGGGCGGTGCGCGAGATCTGCGATCGCCTCGGCGTTCTGCTGATCTTCGACGAGATCCCCTCCTGCCTCGGCCGCACCGGCAGCCTGTTCGCGCATCGGCAGGTGGACGCGGTGCCCGACATTCTGATGGTCGGCAAGGGGCTCGGCGGCGGCGTGTTCCCGCTGGCGGCGATGCTGGCCCGGGCCGAGTTCGACCGCTTTCCCGAAACCGCCCTCGGCCATTACACCCACGAAAAATCGGCACCGGGCTGCGCCGCCGCCCTGGCCGCACTGGAGGTGATCGAGGCCGAGGATCTCTGTGGCCGCGCCAAACGTCTGGGTGCCGCCACCCTGGCGCGCCTCGAGGCGATGCGGTGCCGTTTTCCCCTCATCCATGAAGTGCGCGGGATCGGCCTGCATCTCGGGATCGAGCTGCGTCGGGCCGACGGATCGCCGGCGGTCGATGCGGCGGAAGCGGTGCTCTACGCCTGCCTCGATCGCGGTCTTTCCTTCAAGGTCGGTGGCGGCAACGTGCTGGTGCTGAGCCCGCCGCTGACCATCGCCGAAGCGGAGCTGGAGGAGGCGCTGGCGATCCTCGAAGGGGCGCTGGGAGAGGTCGCGAGCGACGGCTAGCCGCGGATGCGGCGCACCAGATCCAGCATGTTTTCGCCGAGGATGCGGCGGATCTCGACCGCGCCGTAGCCGCGTGCCAGGAGGCCCTCGGTGATCTCCGGAAGCTGCTCGGGGGTAGCCAGGCGAATCCCCGAGATGCCGCCCCGATAGCCCTCCTCGGGCGGCCACCAGTAGGCGCGATCGACATCCTCCGGCAGGTCCCGGAGGCCGCCGCCCGGATATTCGTAATCGAGGGAGATGCCGACATGTTCGGGCCCGATCCGCGCCACCAGATATTCTATGCAGTCGAGGATGGCCGGGGTGCGGGCCTCGGGATCGGCCAGGAAACGACCGACCCCGGTGACGCAGATCACACCGCCCGTGCGCGCGCAGCCCTCGATCTGGGCTTCGGTGAGGTTGCGCCGATCCTCTCGGATGGCGCGCGGATTGGCATGGCTGAAGACCACCGGACCGAGGCCCATGGCGATGATGTCGAGGCTGGTGCGATGGCCGGTATGGGAGAGATCCATCAGCATGCCGGCCCGGTAGACCTCCTCGACGATGCGCCGCCCGAGCGCCGTCAGCGGCACATCCTCGTCGTAACAGCCGCCGCCGAGTTCGTTGTTGCGGTTGTAGGCGAGATGGATCTGGCGGACGCCGAGATCGAAGAAGAGGCGCACCATCTCCGGCCGCCCGCAAAGCGGAACGCCGCCCTCGAGATCGAAGGCGACGGCCAGCTTCCCTTCCCGCTTCGCCCGGCGCACCTCATCGGCAGTGGAGGCGAAGCGCAAGAGATCCGAACGCTTCTCGATCTGCTCGCGGAAACTCGCGATCACCGGCAGGATCTGGTCGAGCGGGTTCATGTCCATGCCGACATTGATGGAAACGAAGCTGGCCCCGGCCCGCCGGTGTCGCTCCAGCGCAGCGAGATCGAAATCGGGATGGAGCGGCACGCAGCTATGGGCGTCCCAGAGAATGGCGCTGTCGTGGAGTTCGGCGGGGGTCACGATTTCTCCCTGGCTTCGAGCCATGCGCGGATGATCCGGCGATGCCGCGCCCCGTCATAGCTCGGGAAATGCCCGCCATGGACGATGCGCACCGGGTAATCGAGGAGCCGCTTCATGGAGGCCAGATAGTCGGCGGCATCGGCGTGGTAGGTGTCCTCGATCAGCGGCCCATCGTAAACGATGTCCCCGGAAAAGAGGATGCCGGTGGCCGCCTCGAAAAGCGCGATGCCGCCGGGCGAATGGCCGGGGGTATGGACCACCTCGAAACGGCGATCGCCGAGATCGATGACATCGCCATCCTCGAGAATCCGGGTGGCCGGCGCCCCTTTGACCCGGTATTCCGCCGATCTGTAGGGCGCTGGCGGCAGCGCTTCGAAGATCTCGTCGGTGACATAGGGATCGGCCAGCGTGCTGGCACGGGTGGGATGGGCGAGAATCTCGGCCTCGGCGGCATGCACCAGCCTTTGCGGGAATTCGTGATGACAGCCGATATGGTCGAAATGGGTGTGGCTGGCGACCGCGAGGCAGGGCTTTTCGGTGACCAGCGGCACCTGGCTCCGCAGGCTCACCACCCCCATGCCGCTGTCCACCAGCATGTCGCGATCCCGCCCGCGCACATGCCAGATGTTGCAGCGGTAGAACTCGCGGATGAAGGGCTCGTCGATCCAGGTGACGCCGTCGCCGACATGGCGCACCCGATACCATCGCTCCGCCGCTACCCGTCGCATGGTCATGGGCCCTCCCCGCGCGGCAGCAGAATGGCCCGCGCCGGATCCAGATGGAGGCGGAGCCGCGCATCGGCAGCAACCTCCATCGTCTGCGGCAGATAGGCCAGGATCTCGCCTCCGTCGAGGGCGTCGAGGGTGATGCGGGCGCGGCGATGGCTGCCGGAAAAGGCGATGTCACGCACCCTGCCCTCCCCGAGATCGATGCTGCCGGCGGGCGCGTCCCCGCAGGCGACATGCTCGGGCCGAAAGCAGAGCTCGGCCCGTCCCGAATCGGGAAGATCGCCGCCGGACACCGTTTCGGGCAGCCGATGCTCGCCGGACGGGGTATCGATGCGGATCGTCCCGCCTTCGCGGCGCACCTCGACCTCGACGAAATTGGCTTCGCCCATGAAGGCCGCCGAAAAGCGCGAACGCGGCCGCAGATAGACCTGCTCGGGAGGGCCCTGGTCCATCACCCGCCCGGCGTTCATGACCACGATCTGATCGGCGATGGCCATCGCCTCCTCCTGATCGTGGGTGACATGGACGAAGGTCGTGCCCACCCGCCGCTGGATGGCCTTGAGCTCCTCCTGCATCTGGCGGCGCAGCTTGAGATCGAGCGCACCCAGCGGCTCGTCGAGGAGCAGTACCTCGGGCTCGACGGCGAGTGCCCGCGCCAGCGCCACCCGCTGGCGCTGACCGCCCGAGAGCTCGTGCGGCCTCCTGTCGAAGGCCCCCTCGAGACCGACGAGCCGCAGCATCTCCGCGGCCCGCACGTTGCGGGCGAAGCGCGCCACGCCGCGCATTCTGAGGCCGAAGGCGACATTGGCGCCGAGCGTCATGTGGGGAAACAGGGCGTAGTCCTGGAACACGGTGGTGGTCGGGCGCCGCGCCGCCGGCAGGGCAGTGACGTCACGGCCGCCGATCAGGACCCTGCCTTCGCCGGGGAACAGGAAACCGCCGAGCACCGACAGGAGCGTGGTCTTGCCGCAGCCGGAAGGACCCAGCAGCACGGCGAAGCGGCCGGCACCGATGGACAGTGTGACGTTGCGCAGCGCCACGGTCTCGCCGAATCTGTGGGTGACCTCCCGGATCTCGACCTCGGCGGTCACCGGCGACGTGCCTTTCGCAGAAGGAGGAGCTCCATCAGGATGACCAGGGCGAAGGAGAACAGGAAGACGATGGAGCCGACGGCGTTGTTCTTGGGGTTGAGACCGGAGCGCAGCAGACTCCAGATCTCCACCGGCAGCGTCACCTCGAAGCGCGACAGCAGGAAGGCGATGATGAACTCGTCCCAGGAAAAGGTCACCGACAGCAGGAAGCCGGCGAGGATGGCCGGCATCAGCATGGGTGCGGTGACCAGCAGCATGACCTGCCAGTCCCTGGCCCCGAGATCGCGCGCCGCCCGCTCGATGTTCACCTGATGCGCCCCCATCTGGCTGTAGGTGATGGCAAAGCAGAGCGGCAGGTTGATCACCACATGGCCGATGCCGATGGTCAGCAGCGAGCGCGGCACGCCGAGCCGGCTGAACATGATCAGCAGCCCGAGACCGATGATCAGATAGCTCACCGAGAGCGGTGCGGTGATCAGCGCCCGCTGCAGCCCGGTGGCCGGCAGGCGGTAGCGGGCGAGGCCGTAGGCGGCGAGAAAGCCGAGAACCGCCGCCACCATCGAGGAGAGAACCGCGACCAGCAGCGAATTCCCCAGCGCCTCGGTCAGCCGCCGGTCGGCGAACACCGCCTCGTACCACCGCAGGCTCGGCCCGTCGAAGGGCGGGATCGGCAGCCGGCTTTCCTGGAAGGAGAACAGCACCAGCACCGCCACCGGCAGGAAGATGAAGGCATAGATGGCGGCCGCATAGAGCGCCGCCAGCCAGCCCGTCGCCCGCCCCATCGCCTCACGCCCTCTCGAGCTTGAGCCAGCGGGCGCAGGCCAGATAGACGAGCGTTACCACCAGCATGAGGATAATGGCGAGGGCCGAGGCCGAGGGCAGGTCGGCACGGCGGCCGATCTGGAGCATGATGATCTGGGGCAGCACCAGCTCGTTGTTGCCGCCCAGGATCTGCGGCGTCACGTAATCGCCGATCGCCAGCACGAAGGTGAGGAAGGCGCCGACCATCACTCCGGGCAGGGTCAGCGGCAGGATCACATGGAGGAAGATGCGCACCGGCCCGGCCCCGAGATCGGCGGCGGCACGGGCGTAGTTGGGCGAGAGCTGCCGGAGATTGGCGTAGATGGTCAGCGTCAGCAGCATGATGAAGAAATGGACGAAGCCGATCACCGTGGCCGCCCGCGTCGAAGCCAGCACCAGCGGCGTGTCGAGGATGCCGAGGGCCAGCAGCGCCCGGTTGACCACCCCGTCATGGGCCAGCACCAGGAGCCAGGCGTAGGAGCGCACCACATAGGAGGTCCAGAACGGCAGAATGGCCAGCATCAGAGCCGCCCGCTGCCAGCGCTCGGGCACCTTCTCGGCGATGATCCAGGCCAGCGGATAGGCGAACAGCACCGAGAGCAGCGTCACCGTGACGGTGATTTCCAGGGAATTGGTGAGCCCTTCGACGAAATGGGGCCGCGCGAAGAAATTGCGGTAATTCTCGAGGGTCCAGCTCGCGACGATGCGCCCGCCCAGGCGCTGCCACAGGCTCATCGCCAGCATGAAGGCGAAGGGCAGGAGGAAGAAGGCCATCGTCCAGAGCAGGGCCGGCAGGACGAAGGCGAACGCCTTCGCCCGCTCCCGCCGGGCCGCTTGCTCCACCGACATGCCTTCTCCCTCGCCGTCGCGGCCGCCCGTGCTATTGCTGGAGCATCTCGGTCCAGATGTCCTGCATCCTGGCATCCAGCTCGGCATCGGGTGCCGGATAGAGCTGGGCCCGGGCCAGATATCCGGGCTGATCGTCCCAGCGCAGCGCCGCCTTCTGCTGCGGCGTGAGCACCTCTCCCGCCTTGCGGTTGGCCGGCATCGCCCAGTAGCAGGAGGATGTCGCGAGCCGCGCCTGGCCTTCCGGACCAACAATGTATTTGACGAACTCGAGCGCCAGATCCTTCCTGGTCGAATCGGCGAAGACGCCGATCGACTGTGACCAGCGTACCCCGCCCTGTTTCGGCAGCAGCCAGTCGAGCTCCGGCTTCTCGGCGGCCAGCCCGGCGGTCACCCATTCGCCGCCGCCCACCAGAATGTCCACTTCGCCGGTGACCAGGGCGGTCTGGCTGGCCACCACATCGCCCACCAGCTTGGCCACCTTCTTCATGGCGAACAGCTTTTCGCGAATGGCCGGCAGGTCGGCCTCGGTCAGTTCGGAGGTCTTCTTGCCGAGGCCGATGGCAACGAGGCCGATCACCGGCAGATAATAGTCGTAGATGGCGATCCGGCCCTTGTACTTGTCGGACCAGATGACCTCCATGTCCTCGACATCGGCGGGATCGACCCGGTCGCGATTGTAGGAAATGGTGTTGTAACCGAACTTCTCGGAGATGGCCCAGGTCCTGCCGTCGCGGACGTGATACTCGGCCATCACCAGTTCGGGAAAGAGATCACCCGTGGGCAGCGCATCATCCGGCAAAGGCGCGAGGATGCCGGCATCCACTGCCCGCGGCACATCGATGCCGTCGATCACGAACACGTCCCAGTCGCCGGGCGCCGACTGCTCGATGATCGAGAGCGCGGTGCCCGTCCCCTCGTATTCCTTGAGATTGACCCGGACATCGAAGGCCTCCTCGAAGGGCCGGATCAGAGCCGGATCGGTATGGTCGCACCAGACCAGCGCGTTGAGCTCCTCCGCCGCCTTCGCCCGCGGTGTCCGCACCAGACCGGCCGCGGCACCGGCTGCCGCCAGGGATCCCAGAAACTGCCGGCGCCCCAGCGAAACCCTTGTCGTTCTTGGCATATCGCACCTCCCTTTCGCCCCCTGTTACCCCGCCTGCCGCGGCCCTGGCAAGGCGGGCTCCCTCTCCACCCCTCGAAAGGATTTCTTGACGGCCGTGATGCAGGCTCCGGCCCGTCACCACCGCAGGATGCCGACCCGGCAGCATGCAACCATCATCGCGCCGGCCCGGCGCCGGTCGGATCGCTCGCCGGTTCCCGGATCCGTGGTTCGTCGGAGGGAGTGCTCAGCCATGGCGCTCGTGAAACGCGTGTCCGCGGCTTTCCTGCTCGCCCTTCTCGCAGGCTCGGCGAGCGCGCAGGAGGCGCGCGTCGGCATTCGCGAAGGCGGCCGCACCATCGGCGCGGGGCAGGTCACCGAGATCCTGGATCGTGTCGGCATTCGCGAAGGGGGGCGCACCATCGGTGCGGGACAGGTGACCGAGATCCTGGATCGCGTCGGCATCCGTGAAGGAGGACGCAGCGCGACGGGCGGACGCGCCGGCACCCGCAACCGCTGATCCGCTCCCCCGCCCGCGGGAGCAGGTCCCGCCCGCCCCTCGCCGTCGGAAAACGGCTCGATTTCCCCCGCCTGCCGTGGCAGGGCGGCACCGCGGCACGGCTCCGGGTGCGCGGCGGGCAGTCGGGCGATGGGCGGCGCCGTGCGTGCGAGGCTGCGGTCGCCGGCTCAGTCCTCGTATTGGTCGTGGCGGCGCAGCCAGGCCATGGTCCAGGGCAGCTCCCCTTCGTCCCGGCCCCTGGGCAGCAGGTCCATGTACTGATAGGCGGCGTTGAGCATGTCGAGGCCACGCGCATAGGTCGAGTAGGTATGGTAGAGCTCGCCCGCCGCATCCCTGTGGAACACGCTGACGCCGGGCAGCTCGTCGGGCACCTTCGCCGGCGCGAAGTTGTATTCGGCGTTGCCGGATTCGACCTGCTCGGGGGTGTAGGACACCCGGTAGTCGAAGTTGAAGTCGCTGCCATGCGACGAATACCAGGGAAAGCTCCAGCCCATCCGCTGCCGGTAGGCGGCGAGTTTTCCGTAGGGCGCACGGGAGACCGCCACCAGGGTCGCATCGCGCCGTGCCAGGTGGACCAGGAGGCCCTCGAAACTGTCGGCCCAAAACGAGCAGCTCGGACAGCCCTCCTCCCAGTCCGGGCCGTACATGAAGTGGTAGACCAGGAGCTGGCTGCGGCCGGCGAACAGATCCCCCAGCGATTGCGGACCCTCCGCACCCTCGAACCGATACCGCTTGGTCACCTTCACCCGGGGCAGGGCGCGTCGCTGCCGGGCCACTTCGTCGCGCTGACGGGTCAGCGCCTTCTCCTCGGCGAGCAGCCGCTTGCGGGCGGCGTACCATTCCTGGCGTGAAACCACGGGATGATCCGGCAAGGCGTCTCTCCTGGATGGCGGCCCGGAGGGCCTGGTGACCGATGCGCGACCCGCCGGCTCCGGTCCGGCTTCTGCCCTCATGGTACGCCCGGCACTGCGACGGGACGCCTCGCATCCGTGTCCGCTCGGGACGATCTGCTGCGCCCGCAACCGGATCTTCCCCTTTCCGGAGCATCATCGCATTCGGCGGAACCCGCCCCGGCGCCGCGATCTCCCCAGCGCAGCTTTTCACCATGCGCAGGATGGCGGGCAAACATCAACAAAGCGTTGAAGGGGCGTTCCTGGCTGGTGCGCGCATGCGGAGATCAGATGGCCCGGCATTGCGGACGGCCTGCGCCGGCCAGCGGCGACAGCACGGGCTCGGGCTCGGCAAAGCTCCCGATCACGATCTCCCTGGCCAGGTACTGCTACTGGCAAGGCCAACAGGGCGCGGCTCGGGCGCGGCAAAGCTCCCGGTCGCCAGCGACCCCGGGAACGGCCGGACCCGCGGGCGGCACACAGCACGCCGATCGCGCCCCGATCC
>CAYYZI010000053.1:0-10088 GCA_964475675.1 uncultured Geminicoccaceae bacterium | reverse complement strand
GTGTGGGTGCCGACCACCGCCGATACCCGACCGTCGAGGAAATGGCCGATCGCCATCTTCTCGCTGGTCGCCTCGGCGTGCACATCGACCAGGATGGCGCTGGCATTGCCGCCCAGGATGTAGCGCTGCAGCGCCGCCTCGAGCGCGCGGAAAGGATCGTCGTAGAGCCCCATGAACAGGCGGCCGATGACCTGCAGCACGACGACATTGCGCCCCTGGGCGTCGCGGATCTCGGCGAGGCCGCGGCCGGGCGTTCCCGGCATCATGTTGAGGGGGCGCAGGATCCTGGGCTCGCGTTCGATATGGGCCACCAGCTCGCGCTGGTCCCAGACATGGTTGCCCATGGTGATGAGATGGACCCCGGCGCCGAAGAACTGGTCGGCGATCGCCTGGGTCAGACCGAAGCCGCCGGCCGCGTTTTCGCCATTGACGATGACGACATCGGGGGCGTGGCTCTCGCGGATGGCGGGAAGACGTTCGAGGAGGGCGGCGCGGCCGGCACGACCGACGATGTCACCGACGAAAAGGATCCGCACGCTCCGGCTCCGCTTCTCGCATGCACAGGGGCGGCGCCGGACGATCCGGGCCGAGTGATGCGGCGGGGCCACCCTGGCCGTCGGCTCGGAAACACTCGTTCCTGGGACCTGCTTCGCAGGTGGGCGCCGTAGTGCCGTGGCCACGACCACGACAGGGACAGCTCCCTAGGGAACAAATAGGCCCAGGCGCACGGTTCGGAACCTGACGCACCGGGCAGCCACCGCCGGACTCGCTATCTAGGCTTTCTGCAGCCCACCTGCAAGGCGCTCGATGCGCTCGGCCGCGGCCTCGATGGCCTGGCCGGCCGCCTCCTCGCTCTGCCGGGCCTGCTCGCTGACCGCGGTGCGCAGGCGCTTGATCTCGGCATAGGCGTCGTCGAGCTCGTCGCTGATCAGCAGCGCCACCAGCACCAAAAGGCGGATATCCCCGACCTGGCCGTGCTGTTCGGCGAGCTCCCGCATGCGCCCGTCGACATATGTCGCCAGTCGCCGCAGCCGGGATTCCTCGCCTTCTCCGCATTGGATGGTGTGGCGGCGCCCGCCGATGACGATGTCCACGGTTGGCATGGATTACCCTTCGACCTCCTGCTCGATGGCCCGTGCGGCGCTCTCCAGCCCCTCGATCGCCCGCTGGAGCTGCTCGCGAAGTCGCTGCTTGTCGGCGGCCAGCCGCTCGAGCTCGGCCTCGAGCGCGGCACAGCGGCGCCGCAGCTCCTCGAGTTCGCTGCTGTCGACGACCGTGGCCGGGCCTTCGAGATAGGGCCGGAGCGCCTGCTCCAGCAGCTCGAGCGCCGCCTCCAGACGGGTCTTGGCAAGCTCCACCGGCGACATCCTCGTCCCGTACTTTCGGTTCCAACCCTAAGTATCGACACGATCTGGCATACGCATCCGGCGACGTCAATCGCGACGGCCGTTGCGGCCCCTTTTCGGCGCTTTGCCACGTTGATTTCCGGGCGCGTCTCCTGTCTTTATGCGGCCGAGTGATTGGCGTGAAGAACGGCTACGGATTCCGGGAGGAACATCATGCCGGTACGGGTGGCGATCAACGGCTTCGGGCGCATCGGCCGCAATGTCCTGCGGGCGCTGTACGAGAACGGGCGCGAAGACATCCTCGTGGTGGCGGTCAACGATCTGGCGCCGCCGGCCACATCCGAACATCTTTTCAAGTACGACAGCGTGCACGGCCGGTTTCCGGGCGAGGTCCGGTTCAGCGACGACACCATGGATGTCGGTCGCGGGCCGATCCGGCTCCTGGCCGAGCCCGAGATCGAGAAACTGCCCTGGGGCGATCTCGGGGTCGATGTGGTGATGGAATGCACCGGCCGCTTCACCAAGCGCGAGGCGGCGGCCCGCCATCTGGCCGCGGGCGCCCGCCGGGTGCTGGTCTCGGCGCCGGCACAGGGCGCCGACATCACCGTGGTGTACGGGGTCAACCACGAGCTGCTGCGTCCCGAACATCTGGTGGTCTCCAACGCCTCCTGCACCACCAACTGCCTAGCGCCGCTGGCCAAGATCCTGAACGACGGGATCGGCATCGCCCGCGGCCACATGACCACGATCCATGCCTATACCAACGACCAACATCTGCTGGACGTGTTCCACAAGGATCTGCGCCGGGCCCGTGCCGCCGCCCTGTCGATGATTCCCACCTCCACCGGAGCGGCCCGCGCGGTCGGTCTGGTGCTGCCGGAACTCGCGGGCAAACTGGACGGAGTTGCCATCCGGGTGCCGGTGGCCAATGTCAGCCTGGTCGATCTCACCTTCGTCCCGGCGCGGCCGACCACCGTCGAGGAAGTAGCGGGCCTGCTGCGGGCCGCCGCGGAGGGATCGATGGCCGGCATTCTCACCGTCACCGAGGAGCCGCTGGTCTCGATCGACTTCAATCACGGGCCGGCCAGCTCCAATGTCGATCTGACCTCGATCAAGGTGCTCGAGGGCAACCTCGTGCGGGTGGCGTCCTGGTACGACAACGAATGGGGCTTCTCCAACCGCATGCTGGACACCGCGGCGGTCATGGGCGGTCTGTGACCGCAGGCGGCGAGCCGGCGCCGGTGGCAATCGTCGCCGATCTCGAAGAGGCACGGGAGGCCCTGGCGGCGGCGGAGCGGCTGGGTATTTCCCTGCGCCTCGCCAGCCCCCGAGGCGGCGTACGTCATGCCGGCGCCGCCTTCTATCGTGCTCTGGAACGGGAGCTCGGGCGGGAGCTGGTGATCGACTGCGACGATGCCGCCGGCTTCGTCATCGAGGCGCTCCGGCTGGGCGCCGGTGATCTCGTCTACCGCGGAGAACCGGCCATCCGGGCCCGTCTCGACGCCATGGCCCGGGCCGTCGGCGGGCGGGTGCGGGCCCGCCTGCCGGGCCCGGCCGTGGTCGCCGGCTGCGGCGAGCGGATCGGCCGAGCCCTGGCCCGCGTGGCCGCTGGTCGCGCTTCCCTTTCGCCTGGCGCCGCCCGGCGGTAAGAAGGTTTCACCGGTCCTTTCGTCAACATCTCGTCAACATCGAACCTGGGACTGCCCATCATGCACGTCACCGAACGCGTCAAGGAGATCCTGAGCTGGTACGAGGGCGAGCCGCCCGGCGTCAAAGCCAATCTCTATCGGTTGCTGATGCATGGCCGTCTCGCCGGCACCGGCAAGCTGGTCATCCTGCCGGTGGATCAGGGGTTCGAGCACGGCCCGGCGCGCAGCTTCGCCCCCAACCCGCCGGCCTACGATCCGCATTATCTCTACGAGCTGGCGATCGAGGCCGGCCTTTCCGGCTATGCCGCGCCGCTCGGGCTCTTGCAGCAGGGTGCCGACAGCTTCGCCGGTCAGGTGCCCCTGATCCTCAAGGCCAACAGCGCCAACAGCCTGCACGCCGGGACCCCGGACCAGGCGGTCACCGCCTCGGTCCAGGACGCCCTGCGGCTGGGATGCGTGGGCATCGGCTTCACCATCTATCCGGGTTCCGATGCCTGCTACGCGATGATGGAGGAGCTCCGCGAGATCATCCGCGAGGCCAAGAGTTACGGGCTGGTCGCCGTGGTCTGGTCCTATCCGCGCGGCGGCAAGGTCAGCAAGGAAGGCGAGACCGCCCTCGACATCGTCGCCTATGCGGCGCACATGGCGGCCCTGATGGGGGCCAACATCATCAAGGTCAAGCCGCCCCGGGACATGATCGATCTGGATGCCGCCAGGCCGGTCTACGAGAGCGCCCACATCCCGCGTGCCACCCTCGCCGACCGCATCCGCCACGTCATGCAATGCGCCTTCGACGGCAAGCGGCTGGTGGTGTTCAGCGGCGGCGAGGCCAAGGACACCGAGGGTCTGCTCGAGGAGATCCGCCAGATCCGCGACGGTGGCGGCTCGGGCTCGATCATCGGCCGCAACAGCTTCCGGCGCCCCCGGGAAGAGGCCCTGAAGCTGCTCGATTCGGTGATCCGCATCTACAAGAACGAGATGTGAGCGAAGCCGAGCACTGGCTGGAACCCGAGGAGCAGCAGTGCCGCCTGCTCCTCGAGGTCTCCGCCGGCCCTCTCGGGCCGGAGGCGCAGGCCGCGCTGGAGAATGCGCTGGCCCGTACCGAGGTGGCCGGTCTGCTGCTCGATGCTCCGGACGCGCCGGATGACGAGCTGGCCCGCTGGCAGCGGCACTGCCATGGGGGTGCTGCGGCCCTGCTGCTGGTCGACCGCCTCGAGCCGGTGGCGTCGGGGCTCGCCGACGGGGTGCATCTGCGCGACTGGCAGGAGGTCGCGGGTGCCCGCCAGCGCCTCGGCGAGGAGCGGCTGGTGGGAGCGGCCTGCGGCTGGTCGCGGCATGCGGCGATGGTTGCGGGGGAGAACGGAGCCGACTATGTGATGTTCGGCGCGCCGGAGACGGCTCTGGAGGCCGATGCCGACCGGCTCGCCGAGCTCTGCACCTGGTGGTCGGAACTGTTCGTTCTGCCCTGCGCGGCGGCGATTCCACCCGACCCTGGGCTGGCGCGGCGCCTCGCCCGGGCGGGAGCGGGGTTCGTGGTGATCGCTCCCGATTTCCGGGAATCGCCGGCCGAGGCCCTCGAAACCATCGCAACACTCGCCGCCGCGATCACCGCGGCCGACGGCGAAGGAAACGGAACGTCATGAAGATCAGTGCCAACGACCTCAAGCCGGGCATGGTCATCGAGCACAAGGGCAAGCTCTGGCAGGTGGTCAAGACCGAGCATGTCAAGCCCGGCAAGGGGCCGGCCTATCAGCAGGTGGAACTCAAGAGCCTGCCCGAAGGCACCAAGCTCAACGAGCGCTTCCGGGCGGCCGAGACGGTGGAACGGGTGCGGCTCGAGGAGGTGCCCTACCAGTTCCTCTACGATGACGGGGAACTGCTGCATTTCATGAACCAGGAAACCTTCGACCAGATCGCCCTGTCGCGGGAGCTGATCGGCGACCAGGCGGTGTTCCTCAAGGAGGGCATGGTGGTCTCGGTGCTGCAGCACGAAGGGCGGCCGATCCTCGTCGAGCTGCCGGAAACGGTGGTGTGCGAGGTGGTCGAGGCCGATCCGGTGGTCAAGGGCCAGACCGCCGCCGCCTCCTACAAGCCGGCGGTGCTGGATATCGGCATCCGGATCATGGTCCCGCCCCATATCGAGCGGGGCACGCGGGTGGTGGTCAACACCCGCGACCATTCCTATGTCGAACGCGCCCGCGACTGAAGGACGCTCATGCCCCGACATTCCGCCAATATGGAAATCATGATGCGCGCCGCCCTCAAGGCGGCGCGCACGCTGCTGCGCGACTTCGGCGAGGTCGAACAGCTCCAGGTCTCGATCAAGGGGCCGGGAGACTTCGTCTCGGCGGCGGATCGCCGGGCCGAGCGGATCCTCTTCGAGGAGCTGCGGCGGGCACGGCCGGACTGGGGCTTTCTGCTCGAGGAAAGCGGCGTGCGGGAAGGTCGCGACCAGGAGCACCGCTGGATCGTCGACCCTCTGGACGGCACCACCAACTTCCTCCACGGCCTGCCGCACTGGGCGATCTCCATCGGCCTCGAGCACCGGGGCGAGATCGTCGCCGGGCTGGTCTACGATCCGGTCAAGAACGAGCTGTTCACCGCCGAGCGGGGCAGCGGGGCGTTTCTCAACGATCGGCGGCTTCGCGTCTCCAGCCGGCGGGAGATGAATACCGCGCTGATCGGCTGCGGTCTTCCCGTGCAGAGCTGGAAGGGGCGCGAGAAGGGCTTCACCCGGCAGATGGAGAAGGTGGCCGACCAGGCCGCCGGCCTGCGTCGCCTCGGCACCTGCTCCCTCGACCTCGCCTATGTCGCCGCCGGTCGCCAGGACGGGTTCTGGGAGTACGGCGTCAAGCCCTGGGACATCGCCGCCGGCATTCTTCTCATCCGCGAGGCCGGGGGCATGGTCGGCCGTCTCGAGGGCGACGAGGATCTGTTCGCCGAAGGTACCATCGTGGTCGGCAACCCCTGGATCTACGAGAAACTGCGGGCGATCCTCGAGGCGGCCACGGCGACCGGCTGATCCCCTCCCCTTGCCGGCACATCAGACGCCGGGGCTGCCGCTGGGCGGAAAGCGGACCATGATCCGCTCCATGATCAGATCGCGAAGCCGGCGGTAGCCGTCGAGACGCTGTTCGCGCGAGCCCTCGATCAGCGAGGGATCGGGCATGTGCCAGAATTCCAGCTCGGTGGTGCCGTTGCGGGTGAGCTCGACGGCCCGGTGCTGGGCCTCCGGCGACAGCGACACCACGAGGTCGAAATAGTCATCCTCGAGATCGTCGAAGGATTTGGGCGCATGGCCGCTCAGATCGATGCCCAGCTCGTCGAGCACCGCCACCGCGAAGGGATCGACGGTGCCCCTGCGCACCCCGCAGCTGTCGATATAGACCCGGTGGCCGTGCAGATACTTCATGATCGCCTCGGCCATGGGCGAGCGGATGCTGTTCATGGTGCAGGCGAACAGGACGGCGCCGGGCAGCTCGCTCATGCATCATCCGCGCAGATGCAGGACGCAGACCAGGGTGAACAGACGACGTGCGGTATCGCTGTCCATCGCGATGCGATCCCGGAGCGCCTCGCTCAGGATCTCCGAACCTTCGTTGTGCAGGCCGCGGCGGGCCATGTCGATGGCCTCGATGCGGCTCGGCGTGGAGCCGCGGATGGCCTGGAAATAGCTGTCGCAGATCATGAAATAGTCGCGGATGATGCGCCGCAGCGGCCGCATCGGCAGCGCCACCTCCCGGCATTGCTCCCCCGCCTCGTCGCTGATGCGCATGATCAGGGTGGCATCGCGCAGCGACAGCAGCAGACGGTAGGGGCCCTCGAACCCCTCGACCAGCCGGAAGGCGTTGCGCTCCAGGAGATCGAAAATGGCGACATTGCGCTCATGCTCGATCTCCGGACTCCAGCGCACGATGCTCTTTTCATCGAGGGCGATATCGACGATCCGCCCGGCCCTGTCCTCGCTCACCGGCGATCGTCCAGACGGATCTCGATGGCCCGGGCATGGGCCTCGAGCCCCTCGGCACGCGCCAGACGGGCGGCCGGTCCGGCGAGCCGGGCGAAGGCCGCGCGATCGCAGCCGAGAATGGTGGTGCGTTTCATGAAATCGTGCACGCCCAGGCCGGAGGCGAAGCGGGCGGTGCGCCCGGTGGGCAGCACATGGTTGGGACCGCCCACATAATCGCCGATCACCTCGGCCGTCCAGGGCCCGAGAAAGATGGCGCCGGCATTGCGCACGCGCTCGAGGAGCGGTTCGGGATCCTCGACCATCAGCTCCAGATGCTCGGGCGCCAGCGCATCGACGAGTTCGGGGACCGCTCCCAAGTCCTCGACCAGAATGATCGCCCCCTCTCGCTGCCAGCTCGCCCGCGCCGTGTCCGCGCGTGCCAGCTTCGCCAGCTGCGTCTCCACCGCCGCCGCCACCCGCTCGGCGAGGGCGGCATCCTCGGTGATCAGGATGGCCTGGGCACGGGGATCGTGCTCGGCCTGGGAGAGCAGATCGGCGGCCAGCCAGTCGGCTCGCTGGCCGCCGTCGGCGACCACCACCACTTCCGAAGGCCCCGCGATCATGTCGATGCCGATGCGGCCGAAGAGCTGGCGCTTGGCTTCGGCGACATAGGCGTTGCCGGGCCCCACCACCTTGTCGACCGGGGCAATCGTCTCGGTCCCGAAGGCCAGGGCGGCGATCGCCTGGGCGCCGCCGATCCGGTAGATCTCGTCGATGCCGGCGATTGCGGCCGCCGCCAGCACCAGCGGCGCCAGCCGGCCCTCGGGGCTGGGCACGGTCATCACCAGGCGACGGCAGCCGGCGACCTTTGCGGGAATGGCATTCATCAGCACCGAGCTCGGATAGGCGGCGGTGCCGCCCGGCACATAGAGCCCGACGGCGTCGATCGGCCGCCAGCGCAGCCCCATCCGGACCCCGAGCGCGTCCACCTCCTCGAAATCGTCGGGAAGCTGCCGCTGGTGGAAGGCGCGGATGCGCGCGGCGGCGAATTCGAGAGCCTCGAGCACCGCCGCGTCACAGCTCCGCAGCGCCGCCGCCACTTCCTCTTCGGTGACGCGCAGGCGATCCGCGGTCAGGGTCAGGCGGTCGAACCGCGCGGTGCAGGCAAGCAGGCCGGCATCGCCCCGATCGCGCACCTCGGCGATGATCGCCGCGACCGCGTCACGCAGCTCGATCTCCTGCTCGCGCCGCCGCTCGACCAGCTCGCGGAAGCGGGCCGCGAAATCGGGATCGGCGCTGCGCAGACGGACCGGCACGCGCGACCGCTCACGCCGTTTCGGCGAAATGATCGCAGGGATTGACCCGGCAGGGGCAGCTTTCGCCGAAATCCTCGAGGCGGCAGCGGATGGCGTCGCTGCGCAGCTGGATCTCGGCGCCGCCGGCGAACAGCAGATGGATGTGCAGGAGATGATCGCGGCCGGGCTCGGTGGCGATGGTCAGCAATACGAGCTCGCGTTCGCGGTCTTCGAGGTCGAGATTGCGATAGAGCACCTTGGCGACCTTCTCGAAGGTCAGTGCCGAGGCGATCTCCCGGAGCCCCTCGCAGCTGCAGGGATCCTCCTGCAATTCGCGCATGTAGCGGGCGAAGGCGGCCATGAAGCGACCGGCTTCGGGGTCGAACACCATTTCCTTCAGCGAGACGCGGGCGTCCTGCAGGATCGCCGAAATGACCGCCAGATCCTGGGGATCCTCGGCCCGAAGCTTGAGTTTTTCCATCATGGCACCCGTTCGATGCGTGCTCCCAGCGCGGCCAGCTTCTGTTCGATCCGTTCATAGCCGCGATCGAGATGGTAGATCCGGTTGATCTCGGTCTGTCCCTCGGCCGCCAGCGCCGCCAGCACCAGCGACACCGAGGCCCGCAGATCGGTGGCCATCACCGGCGCCCCCTTGAGCGCCGGCACGCCACGCACCAGGGCCGTGCGCCCGTGCACCGTGATCCGCGCCCCCATGCGCATCAGCTCCGGCACATGCATGAAGCGGTTCTCGAAGATGGTCTCGGTGATCATGGCGGCCCCTTCCGCGATACACATGAGGGCCATGAACTGCGCTTGCAAGTCGGTGGCGAATCCGGGGAAGGGAAGGGTGCGCACATCGACCCCGCAAAGCACCTCCCCGGCCCGCTCGGCGCGGAGCCCGTCCACGGTCTGCTCCAGCCTCACCCCGGCCTCGGCGAGGGTCTCGGCGGCGGCGCCGAACAGCTCGATGCGGGCGTGACGGAGGGCGACGCGGCCGCCGGTGATGGCCGCTGCCATCACATATGTGCCGGTCTCGATGCGGTCGGGGAGGATGCTGTGGCGGGCGGCATGCAGCCGCTCCACCCCCTCGATGCGGATGGTGCTGGTACCGGCCCCCTCGATCCGCGCCCCCATCGCCGAGAGACAGGCGGCGAGATCGACGATCTCCGGCTCCTGTGCCGCCTCCTCGATCACCGTCTCGCCACGCGCCAGGCACGCCGCCATCATCAGGTTTTCGGTGGCCCCCACCGAGGGCTGGGGGAACTGGATGTGCGCGCCGCGCAGCCCCCTGGCCGCCCGGGCCTCGACATAGCCGGCCTCGAGGGTGATCTCCGCCCCCATCCGTTCCAGCCCCTCGAGATGGAGATCGATGGGGCGGGGGCCGATGGCACAACCGCCGGGCAGCGATACCCGGGCGATGCCGGCGCGTGCCACCAGCGGCCCCAGCACCAGCACCGAGGCCCGCATCTTGCGCACGATGTCGTAAGGGGCGGTGGTGTCCAGCACCTCCGGACAGTGCAGGACGAGGCTCTTGGGGCGGGCCGGCGGATGGCGGATCTCGACCCCGAGCTCCTGCAGCAGCCGGCGCATCGAGCCGATGTCGGCGAGATCCGGAACATTGTCGAGCGCCAGCGGCTCCTCGCTGAGCAGGCTGGCGGCCATGATCGGCAGCGCCGCGTTCTTGGCGCCGCTGATCTCGACCGTGCCGGACAGCGGTACCCCGCCCTCGATCAGGATGCGATCCATGGCTCAGAGCCTGGGCAGGGTGACGCCGGTCTGGCGCATGTATTTCCCCTTGCGTTCGGCATAGGACACTTCAGGCGGCGAATCGCCCTTGAGGAACAGGAAC
>CAYYZI010000052.1:5855-10128 GCA_964475675.1 uncultured Geminicoccaceae bacterium | reverse complement strand
AGCGGGTTTCTCGAGGCCTATGGCACGGTGCTGAACACGCTCGCAGACGCCGCCTCGGCCGGCGATGTGTTGCCGGCGGTGCGCGTGCTGCGTGCCTATGGCGGCGATCGGGGCGGCGTGCGGGGATTGGCGCTCTTGGGCGAAATCGTGCGCCGGGCGGTCCGGCTCGAGGCCGGCATGCCCCTGGCGATCGAACTGGTGGCCCGGGAGCGGGCCGGTCTGGCGGCGCTCGCCGCCCGCCACCGGCTTGATCGTCTGGCGGCCTTGTGGGACAAGCTGCAGGCCTTTGCAAGGCGGGGCGAATGGCTCCATCTCGAGTCTTCCCAGGCCCTTATCGTAATGCTCGACGAGCTGGCCGGCGGTCCCGATCGAGGGGGCGGCGGCCGCTGATGCCGCAGCGGAGACCCGCGCATGTCCGCGCCCGATGCCTACTACGTCACGACACCGATCTACTACGTCAACGACTCGCCCCATATCGGCCATGCCTACACCACGCTGGCCTGCGACGTGCTGGCCCGTTTCATGCGCCTCGACGGTCGCCGGGTGCGTTTTCTCACCGGCACCGACGAGCACGGGCAGAAGGTGGAAAAGGCGGCCCAGGAAGCCGGCCTCGATCCGCAGACCCTCACCGATCAGGTGTCGCAGCGCTTTCGCGACCTCCTCCGGGTAATGAACTTTTCGGCCGACGATTTCATCCGCACCACCGAGGAGCGGCACAAGCGCGGCGTGCGGGCGCTGTGGCAGAAGCTGGCCGAGCGCGGCGAGATCTATCTCGGCAAGTACGCCGGCTGGTACTCGGTCCGCGACGAGAGCTACTATGCCGAGAGCGATCTGGTGGACGGCCGGGCGCCCACCGGTGCGCCGGTGGAATGGGTCGAGGAGCCGAGCTACTTCTTCCGCCTTTCCGCCTGGCAGGAGCCGCTTCTCGATTTCTACCGGCGTCACCCCGATTTCGTCCTGCCGCAGAGCCGTTACAACGAGGTGGTGAGCTTCGTGCGCGGCGGTCTCACCGATCTTTCGGTCTCCCGCACCACCTTCAAATGGGGCATCCCGGTTCCCGGTGACCCGCAGCACGTCATCTATGTCTGGCTGGACGCGCTGACCAACTACATCTCCGCCCTCGGCTACCCCGATACCGACAGCGAGCTGTTCCGCACCTTCTGGCCGGCCGATCTGCATGTCATCGGCAAGGACATCCTGCGCTTTCATGCGGTCTACTGGCCGGCCTTCCTGCTGGCCGCCGGCGTCGAGCCGCCGCGGCGGGTGTTCGCCCATGGCTGGTGGACCAACGAGGGACAGAAGATCTCCAAATCGGTCGGCAACGTGATCGATCCCTACATGCTGGTGGAGACCTACGGGCTGGATCAGACGCGCTATTTTCTGCTGCGCGAGGTGCCTTTCGGCCAGGACGGCGATTTCCGCCGCGACGCCATGATCCGTCGCATCAATCACGACCTCGCCAACGATTACGGCAATCTGGCGCAGCGGGTGCTGAGCATGATCGCCCGCAACTGCGAGGGCCGTGTGCCGGATCCCGGAGCACTTTCCGCCGAGGACGAAGCACTGCTCGCACGCGCCCATGCCCTGCTGCCGGCCCTGCGCGAGGTGATGGCGGTGCAGGCCCTGCACCGGGCGCTGGAACTCGTCTGGGAGCTGGTCGGGGAGGCCAACCGCTACGTCGACGCCCAGGCGCCCTGGGCGCTCCGCAAGAGCGATCCCGGGCGCATGCGGACGGTGCTGTGGACGCTGGCCGAGACCATCCGCCATGTCGCCGTGCTGACCCTGCCCTTCCTGCCGGATTCCTCGGGCCGGCTCCTCGATCAGCTCGCGGTCCCGGCCGCGGAAAGGCGGTTCGCCGCGCTCGGACCGGAGGGGCGGCCATTGGTGCCGGGCACTGCGCTGCCACGGCCGCAGGGGATCTTTCCCCGCTGGCAGGAGGGCTGACGGAGGTGTTTTTCGTCGACAGCCACTGCCATCTCGACTTTCCGGGGCTCGCCGAGCGCGAGCAGGAAGTGGTCGCCGCCGCACGCGAGGCGGGGGTCGGGCTGATGGTGACCATCGCCACCCGGCGCGAGAGCTGGAACGATGTGATCGCGCTGGCCGAGCGGCATCCGGAGGTGGTCTGCGCGCTCGGCGTCCATCCGCACAACGCCGGCAGCGAAGGGCTCGCCGACCCGGAAGTGCTGGTCGAGGCCGCCCGCCATCCCGAGGTGGTGGCGATCGGCGAGGCGGGGCTCGACTATCACTACGATTTCGCCCCGCGCGACAGGCAGGCGCGCAACTTCCGTGCCCACATCGCCGCCGCCCGCGAGACCGGCCTGCCCCTCGTGGTCCATACCCGCGAGGCCGATGCGGACACCATGACCATCCTCGAGGAAGAGATGCGCCATGGCCCGTTCACGGGCGTCATCCACTGCTTCAGCTCCGGCCGCGAGCTGGCCGAGCGGGCAGTGGCGATCGGCTTTTATCTCGGCATCGGCGGCATCCTCACCTTCAAGCGCTCGGAGGCGCTCCGCAGCATCGTCGCCGAAATGCCCCTCGATCGTCTGCTGCTGGAGACCGACGCACCCTATCTGGCACCCGTGCCCTATCGCGGGAAGACCAACGAGCCGGCGCGCCTCGTGCACACCGCCAAGGCGCTGGCAGCTCTCCGGGGCTGCGGTCTCGCCGAGATCGCCAAGATCACCACCGATAATTTCTTCCGGCTTTTCGACAAGGCCGCGAGCCTCCGCCCGGCGCCATGCGGGTAACCGTTCTCGGCTGCGGTACCTCGGCCGGCGTGCCCCAGATCGGGTGCGCCTGTGCGGTGTGCCGCTCACCCGATCCACGCAACCGGCGGCGGCGTTGCGCCCTCTACATCGAGGCCCGGGGGCTGCGCCTGCTGATCGACAGCGGTCCCGACCTGCGGGCGCAATGCCTCGATGCCGGGATCGGCCCGATCGACGCCTTGCTCTATACCCACAGCCACGCCGACCACCTGCATGGCATCGACGATCTGCGCCAGATCAACAATCTGATCGATCGGCCGATCCCGACATACGCCCATCCCGATATCTTCGCCCGGATCCGCACCCGCTTCGGCTACGTGTTCGAGGGCGGGCGCGCCGAATTCGGTTTCTGGCGCCCCGAGCTCGAGCCCCATGCCATCACCGAGGGCCGGTTCGCGATCGGTCCGCTGGAGCTCCTCATGTTCCGCCAGCGCCACGGGCGTGGCTGGAGCTGGGGCTTCCGCATCGGCGCCTTCGCCTATTCGACCGATGCCGACGGCCTCGACGAGGCGGCCTTCGCGGCACTCGCCGGAACCCGCTACTGGATCGTCGATGCGCTGCGGGAGCGGCCACATCCCAGCCATGCCCATCTGGCGCGAACGCTGGAGTGGATCGAAAGAGTACAGCCCGTGTGCGCCTGGCTCACCCACATGAACCACGAGGTGGACTATGCCGACTGGGCGGCGCGTCTGCCCGCAGGCGTGGCTCCGGCCCATGACGGGCTGGTGATCGAGCTGGAGGACTGAGATCCGCGGATGATGGAAAACGGCTATCATGAGGTGCCGCCCGGCAAGATCGCGGCGGTGGTGACCTGTCTGGAGATGCGCCGGAGACCCGAGCTCGGGCAGATTACGCCGCCTTCGGACATGCAACTGGTGCACAAGCGGCGGCCGGATCCCGGCTGGTACCGGCAGCTCTTTCGCGAGATCGGCGAGTCCTGGCTGTGGTTCAGCCGGCTGGAGCTGAGCGACCGCGAACTCGCGGCCATCCTTCACGACGATGCGGTCGAGGTGTACGCGGCGGAGACGCAGGGCCGCGCGGTGGGCCTCCTGGAACTCGACTGCCGCGGCTTTCCGGATATCGAGCTCGCCTTCTTCGGACTTCTTCCGTCGTTCACCGGCAGGGGCATCGGTCGCTGGCTGATCGGCGAGGCCATCGCCCGGGCCTTCGCCCACCAGCCCCGGCGGTTCTGGGTGCACACCTGCACCTTCGATCACCCGGCGGCGCTGTCCTTCTACATGCGCGCGGGCTTCGTCCCTTATGCGCGGATGATCGAGATCGCGGACGATCCGCGCCTGACCGGGCTGCTGCCGCGCGATGCCGCACCCCATGTGCCGCTGATCGCCTGACCCGCGGAGCGCTGTGGCAAAGGTCCCCACGGGCGCCGGCGCTTCGCCGGCGGCGGTGAGGGATCCCGGCGGCAGGCGTGCCAAAGCCGCTCGACCCGGATCGCGGATCTCCTGACCACGCGGCAGAGCCGGCGCCGGTCCGGCTGCGGGTCTTTC
>CAYYZI010000052.1:0-5755 GCA_964475675.1 uncultured Geminicoccaceae bacterium | reverse complement strand
CGCGGATCTCCTGACCACGCGGCAGAGCCGGCGCCGGTCCGGCTGCGGGTCTTTCCGGGGAAGGCTTCGACCTCCGCCGGCCCGGCGAAGCCGCGGCAGCCCGGCCGGCGAGATGCCGGGGGTGCCGGTCAGCAGGACTTGCCGGCGAGAGAGGGTTCCCGGGCAGAATGGCCGGAGAGGTGGGGTGGGAATGACGGCGGGGAGGGGGTCCCGGAGCGGGCCGGCACCGGGTGCGCTACGGCTCGCCGGTTCGCCGGAACGGCCGGCGGCTCCGGCTGCGACCATCGTCTCCGGAACCGGGCGGGCGATCCGGGCCGATCGGATCCTCCGGCAGCGCGCCTCCGGCAGGAGCGCGGGGTGATCTTCATGTCCGGGCGCCTTCGCCGGCAGCGGCTCCGATCACCGGCCGCGGCTTCGGCGGAGCGGCCGCCTGCCCTCGCCTGCATGCCGCGCCGGCGCGGGCGCTCAGGCCATCGCCGCCGAGGAGGCCGCCTGCTCCGCCGCCGGCATCGTCTCCGACTGCTTGTCCGGCTCCTTCAGCACGTAACCGCGGCCCCACACCGTCTCGATATAATGTTCGGCGCCGGTCATCGCGGCGATCTTCTTGCGCAGCTTGCAGATGAACACGTCGATGATCTTCAGTTCGGGCTCGTCCATGCCACCATAGAGATGATTGAGGAACATCTCCTTGGTCAGGGTCGTCCCCTTGCGCAGCGAAAGCAGCTCCAGGATGGCGTACTCCTTGCCGGTCACGTGCAGGCGCTGGCCGTCGACCTCCACCGCGCGGGTATCGAGATTGACCACCAGCTTGCCGGTGCGGATCACCGACTGCGAATGCCCCTTGGCACGCCGCACGATGGCCTGGATCCGGGCCAGCAGCTCGGCCTTGTTGAACGGCTTGGTCAGATAGTCGTCGGCGCCGGTAGTCAGGCCCTGGACCTTGTCGGTGGGATCGGTGCGCCCGGAAAGAATGAGGATGGGGGTCTGCACCCGGGCGCCGCGCAGCCGCCGCACCACTTCGTAGCCGTCGATGTCGGGCAGGCGCAGATCGAGCACGATGATGTCGAAATCGTAGAGCTTGGCCAGCTCGATGCCGTCCTCGCCGCAATCGGTCGTCTCGAACACGATCCGTTCGCTGCGCAATGCGGTCTCGATGAGTTTGGCCGAAACCGGGTCGTCTTCGATTACCAGAGCTCGCATCTGCGTCCTACCTCCTGGACCTCGCGCTGTCGCCGTAACCTTAAGAGGTGCTTCCTTAATCGAATGTTAATGTCGGTTGTGTTTTCCTGCTCATGGCCCCGTGGAACAGCGCCTGCGTGTGTGATGACGGGGATGATACAATCACAGATTGAGCATGGCTGCAAGCATGACGTGTGATACGGGCGAAAAACACTCGGCAGAGTTGTGCCCGCTCTCGCCCCCGGGCAAGGCGGGGGCCTTCTCGCTGGCGGAGCTGCTGGCCGGGCGACTCGCCTCCATCCTTCCCTGCCGGGCGGTGGGTACGGTGCGCCGCTGTACCGGCCAGCTGGTCACCGCCGCGGGGCTGCGCGGGGTCGTGGGTCTGGGCGATGTCTGCCACATCAGCCGCGGCGCGAGCGGCTCGCCGCGCGGCGATCTGCTGGCCGAGGTGGTGGGGTTCGAGGAAGGCGATGTGCGGCTTCTGGCATATGACGATCCGATTGGTCTCAGCGCCGGCAACCGCATCGTCCACGAGCGCAACCATCAGCTGGTGCGGCCGCACGAAAGCTGGCGGGGGAGGGTGCTGGACGCGATGGGCGAGCCCGTCGACGGCGCCGGACCGCTGGCCAGCGGCACCCGCTCCTACGCCCTGCGGGCGCGACCGATCCCGGCCCAGTCGCGCCGTCTGATGGGCGAGCGGCTGCATCTCGGCGCGCGGGCGCTCGATCTGTTCGTGCCCTGCTGCCGAGGGCAGCGGCTAGGGATCTTCGCCGGCTCCGGGGTGGGCAAGTCGAGCCTGCTGTCGATGATCGCCCGCAACAGCGACGCCGATGTCATGGTGATCGGCCTGGTCGGCGAACGCGGGCGCGAGCTCAATGAATTCTTGGAGCACACGCTGGGGCCGGAGGGGCGCGCCCGCAGCGTAGTGGTGGTGGCCACTTCCGACGCGCCGCCGATGATGCGCCGGCGGGCAGCCTATCTGACCCTGACCATCGCCGAATATTTCCGCGACCGGGGCGCGCAGGTGCTCTGTCTGCTCGACAGCGTGACGCGTTTCGCCATGGCCCTGCGCGAGATCTATCTGGCCGCCGGCGAACTGCCAGCCAGCCGCGGCTATCCGCCGAGCGTCTTCGCCGAACTGCCCCGTCTTCTGGAACGCGCCGGGCCGGGCGCCGGACGGGGAACCATCACCGGCCTGTTCACGGTGCTGGTCGAGGGTGACGATCTCAACGAGCCGGTGACCGACACTGTGCGCAGTGTCCTCGACGGGCATATCGTACTCGACCGCAGGATCGCCGAGCGGGGGCGGTTTCCGGCGGTCGATGTGCTGAAAAGCATTTCCCGGGCGGCGCCCGCCTGCTACGCGCCGCAAGAGGCGGCACTGGTCGGCCGTGCTCGGCGACTGCTCGCCGTCTACAGCGACATGGCCGAGCTGATCGAGCTCGGGGCCTACCGACCCGGCTCCAACCCCGCCGTCGACGAGGCGATCGCCGGGCAGGAAGCGATCGAGAAGGTGCTGCGTCAGGAAATCGACGAGGATACCCGCAGCGAGGATCCGTTCGCGGTGCTGGCCGCCGCACTGGGCGTCGAAATGGCGGCAGCGTCACCGTCCGATGCGTAGGTCGGTGTTCGAACGGCTCGCCCGCCTCGAACGGCAGGCCCTGGACCAGCAGCGTCTGGCATTGGCCCGGGCGGCCGCCGATCATGGCGCCGCCGAGGCCAGGGAGCGGCAGCTGTTCACGGTCTGGAGCGAGGCCCTGCGGACGCCGCCGCAGGAGGCCCCCGCCTTTGCCACCCTCGCATCCTTCACCGAAGCCAGCCGGCTCGAGCGCCGGAAGTTCCGTCGCGAGGCCGAGGCCCATGCCGCCGCCATGCACCAGCTGCTGGCGGAACTGCGCGAACGGATGGCCGAGGTCAAGCGCTTCGAGCTCCTGGCCGAGCGCCAGGCGGCGAGGGAGCGGGAAGAGGACCTGCGGCGCTGGGCCTGCGAGCTCGACGAACTCGCGGCTTCCCGCTCCGGCACACCCGCGTCACGGGCAAGTGAGCGCGCGTGATCCGGCTTTGCGCTACGGGAACGGAGGCGGGCGGCCCGGCGTGGCCGCCGTTCGGCATTCCCGTCTGATGGAGGAGAAAGGCTTGAACAGGATGTTTCTGATCGCCGCGGCGATGTTCATGGCGGCCTGGAGCTTCGAGGCCGGGGCTGCGGCCCTGCGCGTCGAGGCGGTGATGCGCCCCAAGGAACAGATCCGGCTCGATTTCGAGGACGGCTCCCGGCATTTCGTGCTGCTGGTGCGGCGCGAGGGCAAGGCCGAGGGAGAGGGGCTGTTCGATGGCGCGGATGTCGTCGAATACGGCATGCACGATATCCAGCCCGGCATCGGCGGTGACCCCCGGGGGTATCTCGTCTTCACCGATGCCGGCGGCGACAGGGCCTATGTCAAATGGCGGGTACGCGCGGTGTTCGTGCCCGGCCCCACGGGCAAGCCCAGGCTGCTGGACAACGGGTTCTGGGAAGTGGTCGGCGGTACCGGGAGCTTCGCGGGGCTCCAGGGCGCCGGAACCCTGCACATCAAGCCCGCCGGCAAGACCGCTCGCCGTTTCATTCTCGAAGGGGAGCTGGTCCCGGCTCGGTAGCCGCTGGCCGCGGTGTCGTCCCGGCGGGAGAAGGCGGCGGGCGCGTTCGCCGGAAACCGCCCGCCGTCCCACTGCTACTCGGCCGGCTGGATCCGGATCCCTCCGGCATGGCGGGTGCCGCCGCCGGTATCGACCGAATCCAGCACTTCCTCGACCCCGTAGGGACCGCCGAGCTTCTTCTCCACCATCGAGCCGACCTTCCAGCCGATGAAGGCGATCACCGCCAGCCCGGCGATCACCAGGATGGCCGGCACGCCGAAAAGCTGCGGCAGAGTGAGGCCGCGCGGCTCGACTGCGGCCAGGGCCAGCCCGCGGATGTCGTCGAACACCCCGGCGAACAGGCTGGAGCCGGCGACCATGCCGAGCATGAAGACGAAGGCGTCGAGCCGGCCCGAGGCGAAGCCCACCGCCGAGGTACCCGGACAGTAGCCGCCCAGCACGAAGCCGAGGCCGATGAGCGCGCCGCCGAGCACCGTGCCGTAGATCAGCAGGGTCGGCACGAACACCGCATGCGGCCGCATCCAGCCCAGGGTCTCGAACAGCCAGAGTCCGAAGGCGGCGACGATCACCGCCGTGAACATGATCTTGAACACCGACCAGTCCTTGAGGAAGAACTGCCCGGTCAGCTTGCGGGGGCTGCCGAAGCCGGCCCCTTCGAGCACGTAGCCGAACAGGAAACCGGCAAGGAGGCCGGACAGCAGCCCGTTGTCGTACATCGGCAGGTTCATTGCCAGAGCCTCCGCGCGAAGATGCTGCCGAGAAAGCCGGCGCCGAAGAAGCCGGCCAGGAAGACGAAGCCGGCCGCTGCCAGGGTGGCGCTGCCGGAAAGGCCGATGCCGCTGGTGCAGCCCTGGGCGAGGCGGGCCCCGAAACCGACCAGCACGCCGCCCACCAGCGCCCACAGCAGGCGCGAGCCGCTGCCGATCCGCGGCGCATGTTCGATGCCGGCCTTGAAACGGCCGCTGGAAAGGGCGCCGACCAGCCCGCCGACGATCACCCCGACGATCTCCCAGCTGATCCAGGAATCGAGCGGATTGCTGCGCAGGAAGGGGCCGAAATAGCTGTTGTTGACGGCCCAATCCGGCGCCAGCAGGGCGGACAGCCAGGCGGCGAAGCGGGCGAAGAAGCCGCTCGCACCGAGGCCGTGGCCGCTGATCAGAAAGGTGAAAAGCAATACCAGGCCGAGGGCCGTGCCCGCGGCCAGTGGGGGCCAGAATGGTCGTGGTGCCGCCTGCATCTCGGACCTCCCGCTTTGCGCCAGTCTGCACGGACGCGCGCCCTCGGGCGGCGCCCGCCGGTGAGGATGAACGAGGACCTCTCTTTATGTTAGGGATCTCTGATAAAAGACAAATGCGATGTTCCGCCGCAGTCGCGAGAGCGTGGCCGGAAGGAGACGGCAGCAGCGTGTCCGGGGCTCAGTCGGGAAGGTTCTGGGCGAGGAGCTGCTGCCGGGCGAGGCGGTCCCGGAGCGCGTCGATCTCGGCGACCTTGCGCAGGAACGCTTCACGCTCCGCACCCTTCAGCCGCTCGGCCGCCACCTGCTTCAGCTTCAGCGGATTGATCTGACGGCCCTGCCGCAGCACTTCGTAATGGAGATGGGGTCCGGTCACCAGGCCGGTGCTGCCGACATAGCCGATCACCTGCCCCTGACGGACGCGCTTGCCGCGCCGGATGCCCTTGGCGATCCGGTTCATGTGGGCGTAGGCGGTGGTGTAGGTGCCGTTGTGGCGGATCTTCACGTAATTGCCGTAGCCCCGGTTGCGGCCGGCGAAGACCACGGTGCCGTCGCCGGCGGCATAGATCGGCGTGCCGCGCGGCGCGGCGAAATCCACCCCCTTGTGCATGCGCGTGTAGCCGAGCACGGGATGGCGACGCTTGCCGAAGCGCGAGGACAGCCGGGCGCCGTCGACCGGCGTGCGCAGCAGGGATTTGCGGACCGACT
>CAYYZI010000051.1:0-10316 GCA_964475675.1 uncultured Geminicoccaceae bacterium | reverse complement strand
AGCAGCAGCGCGCTCCCGGCCCAGGCTGCATCGACATGCAGGAAGATGCCGTGACGGGCGCAGATCTCGCCGATGGGCTCCAACGGATCGCTGGCGCCGACGCCGGTGGTACCCAGGGTGGCGATCACGCAGCAGGGACGGATCCCGGCTTCGAGATCGGCGCGGATCGCCTCCTCCAGGGCCTCGGGGCGCATGGCGAAGGCATCGTCGGTGGCGATCGGGCGGAGATGCCTGCGGCCGAAGCCGGCGATCATCACCCCCTTTTCGACCGAGGAATGGGCCTCGGCGCTGGCGTAGACGGCGAGCGGCGGGTGCCCGAACAGGCCGTCTTCGTTGCCCTGCCAGCCGAGGGCGCGCTCGCGGGCGGTGAGCAGCGCACACAGGGTCGCTTCGGAGGCGGTCGCCTGGATCACGCCGGTGAAGCCCTCCGGCAGGCCGATCGCCCGGCGCAGCCAGTCGAGGACGGTGGTCTCCATCTCGGTGGCCACCGGGCTCGTCTGCCAGAGCATGGCATTGACGGCATAGGTCGCCGTCAGCATCTCGGCGAGTACCGAGGGTGGGCTCGAATTGGCCGGAAAATAGGCCAGAAAGCGCGGATGCTGCCAATGGGTCAGGCCGGGAAGGACGATCCGGTCGAGATCGGCGAAGATCGCCTCCATCGGCTCGCCTTCCTCGGGAGCCGCCTCCGGCAGTGCGGCGGCGATCTGCCCGGGGCGGGTGCGGGCGCGGACCGGCTGCTCCTCGATGCCTTCCAGATAGGCCGCCATGCGCTCGACGGCTTCGTGCGCATGCTGCCGGAAGCGCTCGATGTCCATGGCGTCTCCCCTTCTCGCGCGATCGGTGCGGCCGCCTCGGCGGCCCCGGTCAGGCGACCGGTTCGGCGGGCAGGGCCGCGCGCCGCAGCCGATCGTTGATGGCTTCGCCCAGCCCTTCGCGCGGGATCGGCATGACCGCGATCGCCCGTACATCGGCCTCGTCGAGCCGCCGCAGCATGGCGAAGAGATTGGCCGCCGCCTCGACGAGATCGCCGCGTGGGCTGAGATTGAGGGTAACCCGGGCACCGGCCAGGGGCTCGGGACCGAAGGCGAGGAGGGCCTCGTCGCCGGCCACCCGCTGCGCCTCGAGCCGGAGCGGCCGGCGCGGCGCGTAGTGGCGGCCGAGGAGACCGGGCGAGCGCACCGGACCGCCCGATGCGGCGCCTTCGAGCGGGCCGATCAGGGCCTCGATGCGTTCCCGCGGGATGCCGCCCGGGCGCAGCAGGCGGGCGCGCTCGGGCTCGGAGAGATCGACGATGGTGCTCTCCACACCGACGCTGCAGGGACCGGCATCGAGGATCAGATCGACCGTCTCGCCGAGATCGCGGGCAACATGCGCGGCAGTGGTCGGGCTCACCCGACCCGAGCGATTGGCGCTGGGTGCCGCCACCGGCAGGCCGGTCTCCTCCACGAGCCGCCGGGCCACCGGATGGGCGGGAACGCGCACGCCGATGGTCGACAGGCCGGCGGTGACCATCGGCGACACCGGCACTCCGTTCTTGAGCGGCAGCACCAGCGTGAGCGGCCCGGGCCAGAAGGCCTCGGCGAGCCGCTCGGCGCGCTCGTCCAGCCATGCGAAACCGGCGGCCATGGAACGGTTGGCGGCATGGGCGATGAGCGGATTGTGATGCGGCCGCCGCTTGGCGAGGAAGATGCGGGCGATCGCCCGGTCGTCGGTGACGATCGCCCCGAGCCCGTACACCGTCTCGGTGGGAAAGGCGACCAGACGGCCTTCGGCGAGGGCTCGTGCCGCCGCACGGATGCCGCGCGCATCGGCGGGGAGGATCCGGCTCATGCGGTTCTGTCGTTCCGGTTCCCGGAAAGCGCCGGAAACGCCAGCCGGGCCACCGCCAGCACCAGCAGCAGCTTGACCAGGTCGCCCAGAAGGAAGGGAGCGGCGCCGAAGGCGAGGGCCTTCTCGAAGCCGATGAAGCCGGTGAGCCAGACGACCCCGGGCAGGTAAATGGCCAGCGTCGCCGCCAGCAGGGCGAGCAGCAGACCGACCGTGTCCAGGCGGCGCTCGGCCGCCCAGCCGGCGATGGCCGCGGCCAGCAGGAAGCCCAGGAGATAGCCGCCGGTCGGTCCCAGCACATAGGCCAGTCCCAGTCCGCGCTCCGGCGTGCCGGCAAACACCGGCAGTCCGGAGATCCCCTCCACGAGATAGAGGGCCACCGTGGCCAGCGCCAGCTTGCGCCCGTAGGCCAGCCCGATCAGGAACAGGGCCGCGGTCTGCAGGGTCATCGGCACCGGCCAGAAGGGCACCTGGACCTTGGCCGAGAGGGTCAGCAGCAGGGTTCCCGTGAGCACCAGAACGAGGGCGCGCAGAATCTTCGTCCGGCCCCTACCACGCGGCCAGAGATGTTCGACAGGCGGCAGCATGCGTGCAGCGTGCATCGGCAGAATTCCATCGAAGCGGGAAACGTGCAAAAGGCCCGGGCATCATAAGGACCGGTCCGGCGGCCGCAACCCCGGCAGCCCAAATCGTCGCGCGGGCGCGGCGAACGGGCCCTAGCCCAGCGCCTTGAGCCCGATGTCGCGGCGGAAGAAGCCCTCCGGCCAGTCGATCCGCGCGATCGCCGCATAGGCCCGCTCGCGCGCCTCGGCGAGGCTCGATCCGAGCCCGGTGACGTTCAGCACCCGGCCGCCGACGGCCAGCAGACGGCCATCTTCCCGTCTGGTTCCGGCATGGAAGATGATCAGGTTTTCCTCCCCGGCAAGGGCGTCGAGACCGCGGATCTCGGTGCCCCGGACATACTCCCCGGGATAGCCGCGGCTGGCCATCACCACGGTGAGGGCATGGAGCGGCCGCCATGCGATCTCCACGCCGCCGAGCCCGCCCTCGGCGACGGCGCACACCAGGCTGGCGAAGTCGCTGGCGAGACGGGGCAGGATGACCTGCGCCTCGGGATCGCCGAAGCGGACATTGTATTCGAGCAGCTTCGGCCCCTCTTCGGTGAGCATCAGTCCGGCGTAGAGAATGCCGCGAAACGGCGTTCCCTCCTCGGCCATGCCGCGGATGGTGGGCTGCACGATCTCCTCCATCACCCGGGCGTTGGTGGCCGCGTCCAGGACCGGGGCGGGCGAAAAGGCACCCATGCCGCCGGTGTTGGGTCCGCGATCCCCGTCGAAGGCCCGCTTGTGGTCCTGGGCGGTGCCGATCTCCAGCAGGTGCGCACCGTCGCAGAGGGCGAAGAAGCTCGCCTCCTCGCCTTCGAGATATTCCTCGATCAGCACCGTTTCGCCGGCCACCCCGAACCGGCCCGTAAAGGCATCCTTGAGGGCGGCCAGGGCCTGTTCGACGGTCTCGGCGATGATCACCCCCTTGCCGGCGGCGAGCCCGTCCGCCTTGACGACGAGCGGCATGGGGCTGGCCCGCACATGGGCGCGCGCGGCCTCGGCCTCGCTGCGCCGGAAGGTACGGCTGGCGGCAGTGGGAATGCCGTGGCGGGCACAGAAGGCCTTGGTGAAGGCCTTGGAGCCTTCCAGCCGAGCCGCCGCGGCGGTGGGGCCGAACGCGCCGATCCCGGCCGCCGCGAGCCGGTCGACGAGGCCCAGCACCAGCGGCTGCTCGGGACCGACCACCACCAGATCGACGCGCCGCTCGCGGGCCAGGGCCACCAGCCCCTCGACATCCTCCGCCCGTACCGGCACGCACTCCGCGTGCCGGGCGATGCCGGCATTGCCGGGCGCACAGAGGAGTTCGGTGACCAGAGGCGAGGCGGCCAGCGACCAGCAGAGGGCGTGTTCGCGGCCGCCCGAACCCACGACCAGCATGCGCATGCGCGTTCTCCGGATGGAACCCGGCGGCATTTAGCGGTGGGCCGGGCACGGCGGCAAGCATCGCTTGCGATGGCATGTGCCGTGATCTTCCGCTAGAAGATCCCGGGATCCTCCAGCATGGACGAGCGTGATGACGGCGGAACGGGTCGAGATCGCGATCCTCGGGGCGAGCGGCTACACCGGTGCGGAACTCGTGCGCCTGCTGGCTTCGCATCCGCGCGTTCGCATCGGCGCGCTGACCGCCGAGCGTCAGGCGGGCAAGGATCTCGGCGAAGTGTTTCCGCACCTGGCCTCGCTGGCGCTGCCGCGGCTGGTGAAGATCGGCGAGATCGACGCCTCGCGCTTCGATGGCATCTTCTGCTGCCTGCCGCACGGGCTCACCCAGGCGGTCATCCGCGATCTTCCGCGCGGTCCCCGGATCGTCGATCTCTCGGCCGATTTCCGGCTGCGCGATCCGGCCCTCTACGAGCAGGTCTACGGCCGGCCGCATGTCGCCACGAAGCTCCAGGAAGTTGCCGTCTACGGGCTCAGCGAGCTCTATCGCGAGGCCATACGTGCCACCTGGCTGGTGGCCAATCCGGGCTGTTACACGACCGCCGCGGAGCTGCCGCTGGCACCGCTCTTGCGGGCCGGGATGATCGATCCCGAGCGGATCGTGATCGATGCCAAATCGGGGGTCAGCGGTGCCGGGCGGGAAGCCAGGCTCGGCAGCCTCTATGCCGAGGTGGCCGAGGGCATTCACGCCTATGGGGTGGCCACCCATCGGCACGCGCCGGAGATCGAGCAGTGTCTGGCCGATTTCGCCGGGCGGCCGATCACCGTCAGCTTCACCCCCCATCTGACGCCCATGAACCGGGGCATCCTGGCCACCATCTACGTCGATCTGGCACCGGGGGCCGAGGCCTCAGATCTGCATGCCGAACTGACGCGCGCCTATGCCGGCGAGCCCTTCGTCGAAGTGCTGCCGTTCCGCGAAGTGCCGGCGACCCGGCATGTGCGGGGCACCAATCTCTGCCGCATCGGTGTTCATCCCGACCGTCGGGCCGGCCGTGTCATCCTGGTCAGTGCCCTCGACAATCTGGTCAAGGGCGCCTCGGGTCAGGCGGTGCAGAACATGAACCTCATGCTCGGCCTGCCGGAAGCCCTGGGGCTCACGGCCGTGCCTCTGTTTCCGTGAGGCGGTGCTGATGGGCGATGACCGCCTCGCCGTCACCCTCGCCGATGTCGAGGCGGCGGCGCTGCGTCTCGAAGGACAGGTGGCGCGCACCCCCTGTCTGCTTTCGCGTACCCTTTCCGACATCTACGGCGCCGAGATCTGGCTCAAGTTCGAAAATCTCCAGTATACCGCCTCCTTCAAGGAGCGCGGCGCCTTCAACCGTCTGGCGGCACTGTCGGCGGAGGAGAGGAGGCGCGGGGTGGTGGCGGCTTCTGCCGGCAACCACGCCCAAGGCGTGGCCTATCACGCGCGTCGGCTGGGGATTCCCGCGACCATCGTGATGCCGCTGGAAACTCCCTTCGTGAAGATCGAGAATACCGAGAAGCTGGGGGCGCGGGTGGTGCTCCACGGCCACAGCGTCGAGGAGGCCACCGCCCATGCCCTGGAGCTGGCGCAGCGCCAGGGGCTGACCTTCATCCATCCCTACGACGATCCCCGGATCATCGCCGGGCAGGGCACGATCGCTCTCGAAATGCTGGATCAGGCCCCCGGTCTCGAGCTGCTGATCGTACCCGTGGGCGGGGGCGGACTGATTTCGGGAATCGCCGTCGCCGCCAAGGGCAGACGCCCGGACATCGAGATCTTCGGCGTCGAAGCCGCCCTCTTCCCCTCGGTCCGCCGCCTGCTGGAAGGGCGGGAGGTGGCCGCGGGCGGGCCGACCATCGCCGAGGGCATCGCCGTCAAGCAGCCGGGAAGACTGACCCTGCCGATCATCCGTCGCCTGGTCGATGATGTGCTGCTGGTGGAGGAAGCGCGGATCGAGGCGGCGGTGCTGCAGCTTCTGGAGATCGAGAAGACCGTGGTGGAGGGGGCGGGCGCCACCGGTCTCGCGGCCCTGGCGGCCGATCCCCTGCGCTTCCGCGGCCGGGTGGTCGGCCTCGTCCTCTCCGGCGGCAACATCGACAGCCGGCTGCTGAGCGGTGTCATTCTGCGCGGGCTGGTGCGCACCGACCGGCTGGTGCGTCTGCGGGTCGGCCTGCCCGACAGCCCCGGCAGCCTCGCCCGGGTGGCGACGATCATCGCCGAGAACGGCGGCAACATCGTCGATGTCTCCCATCAACGGGCCTTCTCCCGCCTGTCCGTCAAGCAGGCGGATGTCGATTTCACCATCGAGACCCGCAATGCCGCCCATGCGCGGGAGATCGAGCAGGCGCTGGCAGCGGCCGGCCTGTCGGTGTACCGGCTGGAATCGCCGGCGGACCCCGGCAACAGCTAGGAATAAATCCCTTTACATTGCGTGCCCCGGTGGCTATGCTGCGCCCGGAAGAGTGCCCCTGCATGTCGAGGTGTCCGCTCCTGCCGTCCAGGCGGCAGGCGCTGCGGCACCTGCCGAAGGTGAGGTCGCGTATTGCGCGTGCTGCTGCTCGACAAGGATGCCGGTCAGGCCGCCTCCCGCCAGCGCAGTCTGGCCAAGCGCCACGAGGTGCGGACGGCGGAGAGCCTGGCCGAGGCATTGCTCGATCTGGCGCAGCCGCTCGAGCGTCCCGATCTCATCGTCACCGATCTCGATCTGCCCGACGGGCAGGGCTACAGCATGCTGCGTGCCCTCCAGGAAGCCGCCTTCGGGGTGCCGATCCTGATCTGCGATCCGGAGACGCGAGAATTGCCGATCGATGTCGATGTGATGCAGGCGGTATGCGTCGAGGAATGGGGTCCTTCGGGCCATGTGCGGGGCGCCCTCGTCTACGAGCAGCAGCGGATCGCCCAGGCGGTCGCCGTGCGCCAGGCCGAGGCGCTGATCGAGCTCGAGAAGATCGCCCGTACCACCGCCGACGAGGCGGCCGCTCGGGCGGTCGACAGCCTGGCCCGAAGGCTCGGGCTCGAAGATGCCGAGGGCGTGCGCATGGCGGTGCGTCTGGCGCGCGGCTGGGAAGCCATCAAGAGCCGCTTTCTGGCGGCCATCGCCACCGGTCTGGCCGGCGCCCTCCTGGTGGCACTGGGAGCCGGTGTGCTGAGCATGCTGCGCAGCCAGGGCGCCAAATAGCCGAGGGCCCGGCCCATCGCGGACCGCGGGCCGACGACGCCAGATCCTGCTTGCTCCGCGCCCGATGTCGGGCTTCAGTACGTGCATGACCCGATCCGAGGAAGAAGAGGCACGCATCGCGGATCTTCTGGCGGTCGCGCGACACCGCGATCGCGAGGCTTTCGGGCGTCTGTTCGACTACTATGCGCCTCGGGTGAAGGCCTATCTGCGCCGCCTCGGCGCCGACGCGCAGCAGGCCGAGGAGCTCACCCAGGAGGTGATGCTGACCGTCTGGCGGCGGGCTGCGCAATACGACCCGCGCCGCGCCACCCCCGGCACCTGGATCTTCCGCATCGCCCGCAACCGCCGCATCGACGCCCTGCGTCGCGAAAAGCGGCCGCCCGAGGCCGAGGAGGCGGAAGTGGAAGCGGAAGCGGGCGGCGAGGAGGAAGCGGCCGAACTGCCCGGCGAGGCTCTCGAAGCCGAAAGCGAGGCCCTGCTTCTCAAGGAAAAGCTGCGCGCGGCGATCGCGCAGTTGCCGCCCGAGCAGGCCGAGATCCTGCGGCTCTACTATCTCGAGGAAAAGCCCCAGGGCGAGATCGCCGACGCGCTGGGACTGCCGCTGGGCACGGTAAAATCGCGTCTGCGTCTGGCCTTGGCCAAGCTTCGCGACTATTTCGCGGAGAACAAGGTTGCGCGGACATGACGGACAGCACGGATCTCGACGAACTCCTGATCGCCCATGCCGCCGGTCACCTCACCGAGGCGGCTGCGCTGGTCGTCGCCACGCATCTGTGCCTGTGCCCGGAAAGCCGCCGCCGCTACCGGATCTACGAGGCCCTGGGTGGTCTCGTGCTGGACGAACTGGGTCCCGAGGATGTCGGCGCGGACTGCCGGGCCCGTCTGTTCGCCGCCCTCGAAGAGGAGGCATCGGACCCGGACTGCGAGTGTTCCGATCCCGGCGACAATCCGCTGCCGCTGCGGCCCTATCTCTCCGCCCGACCCGCGGCTGCGGGCTGGCGGCACTGCGGCGCGTTCGCCGAGCTGCCGCTGGCGGTCGGCCGTGAACCACGGGCGAAACTGCGTCTGCTGCGCCTCGAGCCGGGAGCTTCGGTGCCCGCCCATGGACACGAGGGGCTCGAACTCACCCTGGTTCTGGAAGGCGGGCTGTGCGATCGGGATCGGATTCTGCGAACCGGCGATCTGGGGATCGCCGATGCTTCGATCGTCCATGCGCCGCGCGCGGAAACGGACAGCGCCTGTCTTTGCCTGATGGTCGCCAACGGGGCCTGAGCGGGCGACGCGGTCAGCCCAGCAGGTCTGCCAGGAACCGCGCACCGGCCGCGAGACCGACCGGATCGATGGCATGGCCGAGCCCGGGTCGGACCAGCCACTGCACCGGGATCTGCACCCGCTGCAGGGCCGCCACTGCGGCGAACAGGGCCTCGACCGGCACCACCTCGTCGGCATCGCCGTGGATCAGCATCACCGGTGGCCGGCTGACCACTTCGCGTTCCAGTCGCTCGGGAGCGATCAGCGCACCCGAATAGCCGAGCAGGGCGGCGATCGGCTCGGATCGTCGTGGTGCCACATGCAGGGCCATCATCGTTCCCTGGGAGAAACCCAGAAGTGCCAGATCGGCGGCGGTCAGCCCATGGGTTTCGAGCAGATGATCGAGATAGGCGTCGAGCAGCGGCGCGGCTCGCTGCACGCCGGCCAGCATGGCTTCCGGCCGCCGGTCCTGGAGGCTGAACCATTGGCGGCCGAACGGCGCCATGTCGCAGGGCCAGGGAGCGTCGGGCGCGAAGAAGCCGGCCTCCGGGAGAAAACGGGCGAGTTCGGGTGCCAGCCCGATCAGATCATGGCCGTCGGCACCGAGGCCGTGCAGCAACACCACCAGTCTTTTTGGCACCGTACCCACGCGTGGCGCGAAATACGGGCCGCTGAGCTGCACCATTCGATGTATCTCCCGGGGCGAACGACTTGCGCGAAAACGCGCCGCCGATCATGATCGTGGCGCATCAGGTTCTCAACCGTCGTGGCGGTTCCACCGTGTCGCAGACCCGAAACGCTGTCGCCTCTCCTCTCCGCGGGCCGGACCGCATCCCTCTGCCACTGGAAGGCGAGCCGCCGCATGTGACGCGGTTCGCACCCAGCCCCACCGGGTATCTCCATCTCGGTCACGCCTACTCGGCGCTGTTCGCCTTCGAGGCGGCGCGCCAGACCGGCGGGCGCTTTCTGGTGCGCATCGAGAACATCGACCATCAGCGCTGTCGCCTGCCCTTCGAGGCCGCCACCCTCGACGATCTGCGCTGGCTGGGTCTCGTCTGGGACGAGGAGGTGCGGCGCCAGAGCGAGCATCTCGATCTCTACGGCCAGGCGCTCGAGGAGCTCGCGCGTCTCGGCGTGCTCTATCCCTGCTTCTGCACCAGAAAGCAGATCCGGGCCGAGGTCGAGGAAGCGGGCAGGGCGCCGCACGGGCCTTCGGGCGAACTCGTCTATCCCGGCATCTGCCGCCATCTCGGTGCCGCCGAGCGCAGCTACCGCCAGCGCCAGGGCGAGGCCTTCGCCTGGCGGCTCGATGTCGAGCGCGCGCTGGCCCTGACCGGCCCGCTTCGATGGTTCGACTACCGCGCCGGCTGGGTCGAGGCGCAGCCGCAGCTCTTCGGCGACATCGTCATCGCCCGTAAGGACATCCCCACATCCTACCATCTGGCGGTGGTCATCGACGATCACGTCCAGGGCGTGACGCTGGTCACCCGCGGCGAAGATCTGTTCCACGCCACCCATGTGCATCGGCTGCTGCAGGCCCTGCTCGGGCTCGATCCGCCACGCTACTACCACCACAATCTGATCGCCGACAGCCAGGGGCGGCGCATGGCCAAGCGCAACCGCGCCGTCACCTTGCGCCATCTGCGGGATCGCGGCCGCTCCCCGGAAGACATCTGGCGGCTGCTCGGGCTCACCGAGGTCGGCCAGCCGGCCAGCGCCTGAACTTGCCCGCTCTGCTGCCGCGCCCGGTTTTCCTGCTGCTGGTTCTGCTGCTGACCGGCTGCGCGGCGTCCGGCCCGCCGGCGCCGCGGGTCGCTTCTCGCCTGCTGCCGGAAAAGGTCTGGCAGCCCGAAACCGACCCCCGGGCGGTGATCCTCGCCGTCCACGGCATGAACGACCACAAGGGCGCGTTTTCCATGTTCGGCAGCTTCGCCGCCGGCCGGGGAATCCGGGTCGTCGCCTACGACCAGCGCGGTTTCGGGGAAAATCCCGACCGTGGTTCCTGGCCCGGCGCCGAGCGGCTGGCCGCCGATCTGCGGGCCAAGGTGGC
>CAYYZI010000050.1:0-10393 GCA_964475675.1 uncultured Geminicoccaceae bacterium | reverse complement strand
ACGCAGCTCGTCGAGAGAGGTTTCGAGGGTAGCGATCTTCTGCTCGAAGCCCGCCCGCTCGGCTTCGGCGGCGGCCCGCAGATCGGCGAGCTCGCTGCGCGTCATGCCGTAGCCGATCAGCGCCAGCACGGCGACGACGGTGACGCCTCCAAGGAGCGCATACACAACCTTGGGTAAACCCTTGAGGTTGCCGAGCATCGGCGCCTCCCCTTCCTGTTGTGAGCAGCCTGACTCCCTTGTAGCGGATGCGGCCGGCGGGCGAAATCCCTTTCACCGCCGCGGCCGCGGGCTCCCCGGGCGGGGCGCCGGAGATTGCCCGCGGAGGTGGTATCCGGCCGCCTTCGTCCCAGCGCCGAGATTGCACGACTGGCACCGGATACCCTCTTGCCAAACACCCCGGTGGCGCGGTAGAGGGCGTGTACTGTCGGCCACGTGGCATCACTCCTCGGGACGCTCGGGAGTGTGCCACCTACTCACTCGGGAGAGAGAGCCCTAAGGGGCGAGATCTCGACCCTGCGATGCGGGTCGAGGCGACCGTCTACTAGCAGGAGGCTAAATCAGAATGAGGAAAATCTCCGTCCGGCTCGGCCTCGCGGCGTTCGCGCTCGCTGCCGTTGCCTTTTCCTCGTCCGGCCAAGCGAACGAGGAACTCAATGCCCTGCAGCAGAATCCGGCCTACTGGCCGATGCAGAACGGTAACTACTACAACTGGCGCTACAGCAGACTGGCACAGATCAACCGCGACAACGCCAAGGATCTGGAGGTCGCCTGGACCTTCTCGACCGGTGTGCTGCGCGGCCATGAGGGTGGGCCGCTGGTGATCGGCGATGTGATGTACGTGCACACGCCTTTCCCCAATATCGTCTACGCCCTCGACCTCAATGATCCCGGCCGGGTGATCTGGAAGTACCAGCCCAAGCAGGATCCCAACGTCATCCCGGTGATGTGCTGCGACACGGTCAACCGTGGCGTGGCCTATGCCGATGGCATGATCTTCCTGAGCCAGGCGGATACCACGCTGGTGGCGCTGGATGCGCGTACCGGCGAGGTGCTGTGGCAGAAGAAGAACGGCGACCCGACCAAGGGCGAGACCGCCACCTCGGCGCCGTTCGTGTACAAGAACAAGGTCTATGTCGGGATCTCCGGCGGCGAGTTCGGCGTGCGCTGCCATCTCACGGCCTACGACATCAAGAGCGGCGACATGGTCTGGCGCGGCTACTCGATGGGTCCGGACGACGAGGTCCTGATCGATCCCGAGAACACCACCGAGCTCGGCAAGCCGGTGGGCAAGGATTCGAGCCTCAAGACCTGGGAAGGCGACCAGTGGAAGATCGGCGGCGGCTGCACCTGGGGCTGGATCTCGGTCGATCCCGAGCTCAATCTGGTCTACTACGGCTCGGGTAACCCCGGCACCTGGAACCCGACCCAGCGGCCCGGCGACAACAAGTGGTCGATGACCGTCTGGGCGCGCGATGCCGATACCGGCATGGCCAAGTGGGTCTACCAGATGACCCCGCACGACGAGTGGGACTATGACGGCATCAACGAGATGATCCTGTTCGATGCCGAGGTCGATGGAAAGATGCGCAAGCTTCTGTTCCACTCGGACCGCAACGGTTTCAACTACACCATCGACCGCGAAAGCGGGCAGCTCCTGGTCGCCAAGAAGACCTTCCCCTGGGTCAACTGGGCCAAGAAGATCGACATGGAGACCGGGCGTCCGGTGGTCGATCCGCGTTACTCGACCGACCAGAACGGCGAGGACGTCAACACCACCAACATCTGCCCCGCCGCTCTCGGCACCAAGGACCAGCAGCCGGCAGCCTACGATCCCAAGCGCGGTCTCATGTACGTGCCCTACAACACGGTGTGCATGGACTACGAGCCGTTCCGGGTCAGCTACACCGCCGGTCAGCCCTATGTCGGCGCCACCCTGTCCATGTATCCGGCACCCGGTGGTGATACCCTCGGCGCGATCGGTGCCTGGGATCCGATCAAGGGCGAGTATCGCTGGCTCAACACCGAGCGGTTCTCGGTCTGGTCCGGCGTTCTGGCGACAGCCGGTGACATCGTCGCCTACGGTACCCTCGAGGGCTACCTGAAGGTGCTCGATGCCGACACCGGTCGGGAGCTCTACCGCTTCAAGACCCCGTCGGGCATCATCGGCAACGTCAACAGCTACATGCATGGCGGCAAGCAGTACATCGCCGTGCTGTCGGGCATCGGCGGCTGGGCCGGCATCGGTCTCGCGGCGGGTCTCACCGAAGACACCGCGGGTCTCGGTGCGGTGGGTGCCTACAAGGCGCTCTCCAGCTACACCCAGCTCGGCGGTCAGCTGACCGTGTTCACCCTCGGCGACTGAGCCGTCGGACACGATCTCTCCTGAAGAGGCCCGGCACCTCGCCCGTCGAGGTGCCGGGTTCTTTCTGCCCGGTTCGGGATACCACCATGATCCGTCACCTCCTCGCCCTGCTCGCCATCCTCCTGCTTCCTGTGGCGACGGCCGCAGCCGGCCAGAGCGGCAGCATCGCGGTGTTTGCGGTGGAGTTCGTCAATACCAGTCTGGAGGCCACGCGCGCGGACGAGCGCGCGCGTCTGGCGATGCTCGACAGGGAGCTGCGCGCGGCACTGGAAGCACGGGGCTATCGGCTGGTCGATACCGCGCCGGTGGCCGACAGGGCCGGCGCCTATGCCAGCCTGCGCGAATGCAACGGCTGTGAAATCGGCCTCGCCCGTGCCCTCGGCGCCGATCAGGTGGCGCTGGCCTGGGTCCAGAAGGTCAGCAACCTGATCCTCAACATCACCGTCAAGATCACCGACACGGCCAGCGGCGCCGTCGTCCATGCCGGATCGGTCTCGATCCGCGGCAATACCGACGAGAGCTGGTCGCGCGGCCTTCGCTATCTGCTGAAGAACGTCGTCTTCGCCGAGCGCCGCTCCTAGTCGAAGAAGGCGCGGTTGCGGTTCTTGGTCCTGTCGAGACCGACGATCGCCTCGACTCCCTCGGCCCCACGGAAATCGACACTGGCGATATCGGCACCGTCGAGTACGAGGCCCCGGAGATTGGCACCCCGCAGGTCCGCTCCACCCAGCAGCACCCTGGTGAAATCGGCACCCTCGAGATCGGCACCCCGCAGCTTGGCGTACTCGAAGTCGGCGCGGCTGAAATCGGCGGCCGACAGGTCGGCATTCTCGAGCAAGGCCGAGCGGAAGGAGGCGCGGATCAGGCCCATGCTCTGGTTCTTCATATCGGCACCGCCGCGCGCCCCATGGAGTTTCGCGCCCACGAAGCGGGCCATGTCGAAATTGCCGATCAGCCGCGCACCGCTGAGATCGGCACCATCGAAGATCGCCTGACGGTACTGCCCCTGGAAGAGGTTGGCGTTTCTCAGGTTCGCTTCGGTGAAATCCGCGGCCACCGCCCAGACCATGCCGAGATCGGCGCCCTCGAGATTGCAGCCGCGCAGCCGCGCCTTGTTGAGGCGGGCCCACTGCAGGCGCGCCCCGGCCAGATCCAGCCCCGAAAGATCGAGGCCGTTGAGGCTCCTGTCACGCAGATCGACCGGACCACCACCGGCCTCGGCGATCATTCCCTCGACGGCCGCCCGGTCGAGCTCGGCGCGGGTCATGCGGGGCGAGGACATGTCGACCTGTCCCATCATCCCCTGGGCGAGAGCCGGCAGCGCGCGAGCACCCCCGAGCATCGATACGAGACCGAGCAGCCAGCGTCGCCGGTTCATGGTTTTCTGCCTTTCCTGCCGCACCATCGCAGCGCCCCGCCAACCGGCGATCGCGCTACTCCACCTCGAAAGGCCGCACCTCCACCAGGGGCAGGCCGGCCTCCTGCCATCCGTTCGTGCCGTCGGGATACCACAGCACGCGTCGGTAGCCCAGCTCGCGGCGGGCCCGGCGTGCCGCGTTCCAGGACATCCAGCAATCGCGCTTGCAGAAGAACGCGACCGGCCGGTCGGGATCGCCTCCGGTGATCTGCCGCAGGGCACGAACGAAATAGTCCCGGGTCTCCGGCGGTAGTACGCCCCGGCCGACATCGGGCAGCCAGACGGCTCCCGGGAGCGTGCGGCGCCTGGGCTCGATCCATATCTTGTCGGGATCGCGGTCGGCGGGCTTGCGCGCTGCGGGCAGCACGTCGACGGCGACCACCTCGCCCCTGTCGAGGAGCGCACGCAGGCCTTCGGTATCGACCGGCTCGACATTCTCGGGCGGTGACGGGATCGGTGCCCGGTACTTGGCGATGCGGTAGCCATCGGCGCCGAACAGCCCGCTCTGGCCGGTCGAGGCCGTCAGCCATGGCGGCGGATATTTGAGCCGGCCGCGCTGGTCGAGGAGGGGCACGTGATATTCGCGCAGGATGCTCTCGATTTCGGGCCGCAGCTTGCGGATCATGCGATTGAGGGTATCGCGCCACTCGGTTTCGCCGAAGCGCACCCCCATGGAAATGCGGAAAGCCATCGGTGGTCCGGCCTGGCCGCGGTTGGAAAGCGGCACCCATTCGAGCGGAACCTCGCTCTTGGCCGCCCAGTAGGCGGCAATGGGCCCCCACAGGAGCGCCATGTCGGTCCGCCCCGCCGCCACGTCCTCCACCGCCTGACGCGCCGGCTGTTCGACCCTGGTATCGACCATCAGATCGTAGGAATGGACGTTGGTGATCAGGCCGCGCCGGCCGAGAAGTGCCGCCGGCGGTGTGTTGGCGATCACGCCGATGCGGGCGACGGAGACCAGCGGCGAATCGAGACTGCCGAACCGCGCCCGGTCGGCCGCCCGATAGACGAGAACATAGACCGACCGGTAGTAGGAGCGCGTGTTCTGGACCAGCTCGTAGTTGGCGCTGACCCCCATCACCACATCGCATTTGTAGGCACGCAGGGTGTTGCGGATGAAGCCCAGGGTCTGGGGGTGCCAGACATATTCCACCGGCAGGCCGAGCTTGCCGGCGAACAGCTCGGCGATGCGGTTCTCGAACCCCTCGCCCTTCTTGTTCGAGAAGGGGAGGTTGTCGGGATCGGCGCAGACCCGGAACGCGCTCTTCGAGCGCAGCTCCCCGCGGCTCGGGGTCTTGGCCGCCCAGGCGGAGCCGCCGGCCAGCAGGGCGATGCCTGCCAGCAGGGCGACCGCCGACCGCCGCAACATCCCCTTCTCCCGTCTCACGATGGGCAGCGCTTCGGACGCCCGCGGCCCAGCTTGCCGTCCGACCGCGCCTTCAGATAGGAGTAGATGTCGTCCAGATAGAGCATCACGTCCTCGACATGGCCGAAGGACGGCATCACCTTGGTCTGACCGGCCACCAGGTTCATGCGTCCGTTGACGACCACCTCGTTGAAGGCGTCGCGCGACATGGTCTTCAGCGAGTCCAGAAGGCTCGGGGCGTAGGAGCTGCCGAGGCCGTCGGGGCCGTGGCAGCGCAGGCAGTAGGCGTCGTAGCGCCGGTAGCCGTTGTAGGTTCCGCGGTCGACGGTGTTCTCGCCGCAGATGGTATAGGGACGTTCGTACTCTTCGTCGTAGTCCTCGGGTTTCTGCTGCTGCTGGGCGAACGCCACGGTGGCCACCGACACCGCCAGCACGACAAGGGCGAAAACACCCAGGCTCCTGCGCTCCCTTCTGGTCATCGAGTTCCCTTCCTCCCGGTTCCGGCACTGGTGATCTGGTGCCCCGCGCCTATAGCAGCTCGGTTCGCCCGTCGCCAAGTCGTGGCCATGGAATGTGACGAGAACGCGCGCGACAGATTCACGCAGCCGCCGGCGGCAATCCCTTTTCAGGCCTCGCGACCGCGCTCGCAGCGCCAGCCACCCCGCGGACGGTAGCCCGGATGCTCGGCGAACCAGCGTGCCATCTCCATCTGGCCCTGGATCAGGCATTGGGTGGCGGAGCGGTCCCAGGGAATCTGGATGCGCTCACAACCGCCATCGGGGGCCTGCGCCAGACAGGCCAGAAAGGTCAGGACCAGCCCCATCGTCGTTCTCCGCTCTCGACCGGCGGCACCCTGCCCCCGCCGGTCGGCGGCAGCCTAAAGCATTTCCAACCGCTGCGCCATACGCCACCCCGAGACCACGCGGACGGATGCCAATCGCGCCCGCTCCCGCCCTCAGAAGCACTTGCGGTCGGCTTCCACCTGCACCCGCCGCAGCTTGTCGACCATCTCCTGCGCCCAGGGCGAGGCCTTGAACATCACGAACTGGTCCTTGCCGCTCTTCTCCTGACGCATCCGCAGCACCGTCTCCGCCTCGACATAGTCGTCGTAGGAGAGATTGGCGGCGATGTAGTCGATGGAGCAGGAGCAGCGGCGCAGCACCTCCGGCGTCTGACCGTTGGCGGCCATGCAGCCGAGCACATATTCGGCCAGCGTCTCGGTCGGGTATTCGGCGGGCGCGGCCAGGGCCGGCACGGACAGACCGCCAAGCCAGACCATCGCACCCGCGACCAGCATGGCGACGGGGCGCCGCCGCGGCGCTCGCCGTCTCTCCGCCGGCCGGCTGCCGGCACCGATGCGGTTCCTGCGGACGTTCTCGATGGCTGCTCGCTTCATTCGACGGCCTCCAGGGTCAGGCTTTCCTCGAGCAGTGCCTCCCCGCCCCGGGGATTCGGCACGCGCATGGTGATGCTGTAGATCCCTCCCGGCACTCCGGGAGCGACCACCACTTCATAGCTCTTGTCGCGGAACTGGGGAAAGCGATCGATGCGGGGATCGTTGCGGAAGGGGCGCAGCAGGATCCGCTCGGCCTGCAGCGCGCGTCCCTGCCAGGTCACCTGCAACGGCTCGACCTCCGCCGGTCGCGTGAAGGAGGTGCGGATCTGCTGCTGGAAATAGCCCGCCGCCCCACCGGTGAGGTTGGCCATGGTGGTCACGTCGCGCTGCAGAAAGACGAACAGGATCGGGTTCTGGTCGATGATCCGCATCGGTCCGAAGGCACGGTGGTTGGGCCCTTCGAACATGTCGAACCAGACCAGCTTGCTGCCATCGGCGCGCACTTCGCGGACCTCCATGCGCGCTTCGCTCACATAGGGATCTGCCACGCCCGCCTCCTCGAGGCGGAAGCGATAGCGGAATACGGCGGGCTTCGAGACCGCGGCCATGAAACCCGGCGCCAGCAGCAGTTCCTCGAGGGTGCCGCGGGTCGGCGCGGCGGCGGCCGGCAGGGCGAGCAGCAGGGCGAGCACCGCCAGGCCGTACCGCCAGGAACGCAGCCGCGGCATCAGCCCCCCTCGCCGGGAGCGAGTGCCTCGCCGATCGCCTTGGCCAGGGCGAACAGACGCTTTTCCAGGAGATCCGGCTGCTCGCAGACGGCGGTGAGGGTCGCCCGGCGTTCTTCGAACAGTCGCAGATCCCATTTGGTCTTGTCGTCGAGCGCGACCACCTCCCTGCCGTTGCCGCCCTCCGCGCGGGCCTGCAGCAGGGCTTCGCTCTCGGTGCGGATCCGTTCGGCCAGTTCGCGCTGCCCGCGGGCGAAGGTGCGGACCCTGGCGACCGCCTTGCGTCGCTCGGCATCGAGAAGCTCGAACACGCCGGAGAACAGCAGCGTCAGACGCCTTTCCCGCTGCTTTGGGGGCAGCTTGGCGGCGAAGGCGCGGATCTGCCGCTCCGCCTCCTCGAGCGAGGTGCGGGAGGCGGCCAGCCGCGGCACCAGCGGCGCCACCTCGGGATCCGTGGCCCAGTGCCCCTCCACCGATGCCGGATCCGGGCCTTGCCAGACCTGCGCCGGCGACAGCTCGGGCACATAGCCCTGCACGCAGGGCCAGTCGGGATCGGCCGTCGGCATCTGCGCGGCGGCGGCGAGCGGGGCCGCGAACATGGCGGTGAAGACGATTGCGGTCGACCAACGGACGCGGCCGGACCGGGCAGTCCCGCGAGGCATGGCTCTCCCTTCCCTGCATTGGTTGGCGCATCCCGCCACCCGCTTGCGCGGCTTCGAAATAGAACGCGGCGAGGCGCTTGTGAAGGGGCGCGTGCGAGCGCTGCGGAGGCTACGCCGCTGCACGCGGCCGCTGGCCGTCGGCATCGGGCCCGGGTATCGTCGGCGGCACTTCGACAACCGTGCGGACGGGTCGGCTCCGGCGAATGGCAAGGCATCTCCTGCTCGCGGTCCTCGGTCTCCTGCTCCTGCTGCTCGCCGGGCCGCGGGTGGTCTCCGACTATTACCTCGCGGTCGGCGATTCGGCCTACGATCTGGCCGGCCTCGGGGCGCCGATGGCGCGCCGCAGCCTGGAACGCGCCCGGCGCTCGCGGGAAGCGGCGCTGGCGGTGCTGGAAACCGGCGAGGCGGCCAAGCAGCTCGGCCACATCCTGCTCCGGGACGCCCTCGAGCGGCCCTGGCGCGATCCCGAGCGCACCGCCCTGCTGGAGACCGCGGTCGAGCGTCTCCGCCAGGGGCTGGCGCGCGATCCGGCCGATCTCTTCGCCTGGTACCATCTGGCGCTGGCGGAATGGTGGCGGGGGCGGCTGCGGGACGCCGCCCGGGCACTGGCCATGTCCTATCGTACCGGGCCCCATCATCCGCCCATCGCCGGCGATCGCGGCCGCCTGGCCCTGGCCCTCTGGCCCCGTCTTCCGGCATTGGCGCGAGACCGCGCTTCCCGCGAGATCTGTCTCGCCCTGACCCGGAGCGGGGAAGCCCTCAGGCAGTTCGCCGAAAGCAGCGCGCGCATCGAGGTTCTCGAGGAAATCGCGAACTCCCCGACCTGCCGGTCACCTGCGGCGACAGAAGCACCGGCATTGCCGCCCTGAAGCCGCGGGCCCGACCCTTCCGAGCTTGTCGTCGCGCCCGTTCGGTGCGATCATGCGAGCGATAAAGCCTCTGGAGTCGGTCCCATGTTGAAGCGGATTTTCATCGTCACTCTGGCGTTTTTCGGTGTGCTGCAGGTGAACGGGGCGGCGCGTGCCCTGACCGCCGAACAGGAGGCGGCGCTGGTGGAGGCGGTCGCCGCCGGCACCGCGCGCCAGGCGGTCGGCGAGCTGCTGGCGACCACCCAGCCGGATGCCGGCCAGCTTCCCATTCAGGTCTGCGACGCCACCAGGGTCATGACCGGAGCGGCCACCAATCCCGGCGAGCGGGCCCAGCTCGCCCTCGCCGCCACCGAGGCCGCTTCCGCCTACATGCGGGACGCGGGTTTCCCGGAGGCGGCGGTGCTGCCGACCCTGATCACCATCCAGGAACAATGCGTGCTGCCGGCCGCTGCCGAGAACCCGGAATTCGCGCGGGCGCTGCTCGATACCGCCGGCGAGCGGGCTTCTGCCAGGACCTCGCCGGAAGCGACGGATGCGGCACTGGCCCTGTTCTCGGCGATCAACGCTCCGGCGCCGCCCGGACAGGAGGAAGGCTGGGCGCAGCTCCAGGCCCTCGCCCAGGCGACCGGCTTTCAGACCATCGCCCAGAATCTGCTGGTGGCGGTCGAGCCGGCGGCCGGTCCCGCGGCACCGGCCGGCGGCGGCCTGGCGCCGGCGCCCGCGGCCCCCGGCCCGGTGGGCGGCGGTGGCGGCGGCGGACAGGGGGTCGCCAGCCCGAGCTGAGCCCGGCCGGGGCGCCGACGGAGGCGGCAGCGGCGGTCGTTCTTTCGCGAGGTGCGCGGACCGCCTCGGGGTCTGCGGGCGGCGGCGAGCGGTCGCGGATCCGGGAGGGCACTGGTGACGACCGCGGACGCGCCGGAGATCCCTTATTTGCACCTCGGGCTGTGCTTCCGGGCGAAGCTGCGGCTCGAGCTGCCGCCGCTGGCGGGATCGGCGCTGCGAGGGATGCTCGGTGCCGGCCTCGAAAGGCTCGAGGAAGCGGCGGCCACGAAGACCGTCAGGGAGCGGATCGCCCGCCTGCGTCTGCTTCTCTTCGCACCGCGGCCCAACAGCGAGGCCCGGCTGCTCGCAGGTCTCGATCGGGTACCGCCGCCCTGGGCGCTGCGCGGGGTCTTCCGGCCGCAATCGCGCCTTCTGGAGCCCGGTGAACCGCTGGCCGCCGAACTGCTTCTCATCGGTACCGCCGCCGCCGAGTCCGGCATCGTCACCGATGCCTTCGCGCTGGCCCCGATCTGCGGGTTTTTGGGTGCGCCGGGAGCGCTGGAGCTGACGGCCGTGCGCGAGCATCCGGTCGCGCCGCCTCCGCCCCTGCCGCGAAGCCGTATCCTCTTCCTCCTGCGCAGCCCGCTGGCCCTCCGCCGCGGCGGCAGACCGGTGCTTCCCGGACGCTTCGATGCCCGCACCTTCGCGGCGGCCGCGGTCCATCGCGTGGCGCTGCTCGCACATTATTATTGCGGCATCGAGCGCCCGGTGGAGTTCCGCCCGCTGCTCGCCGCAGCAGCCCGCCTGCGCCTGTTCGATCCCGAACTTTCCTGGCGGCAGATCCGGCGCTGGTCGAGCCGTCAGGGAAAGTCCTTCACGGTCGCCGGCCTGCTC